>JAFEEV010000354.1 GCA_018240935.1 Pseudomonadota bacterium | reverse complement strand
TAACCAGCAAAGTGATGCAGCTGGCAAAAACTCCCGTGTTATTGATTAAGTAATGAATTTCCGGGGCAAGTCTTTTGAAGCTCAGGATCTTGGGATGTAGCGGAGGGATAGGGAGCGGCGAACAAACCACGGCCATGTTGCTGGATGACGATGTGCTGATCGATGCGGGTACGGGCGTAGGTAATTTGAGTTTGTCCGAGATGATCAAGATTGATCATATTTTTGTCACACATGCACACCTGGATCATGTTGCATTTATTCCGTTTCTGGTTGATACCGTCGGTTCCATACGCAACAAGCCGATAACGATACACGCTATCCAATCCACTCTGGATACATTGCGGGAACATCTATTTAACTGGCACCTCTGGCCGGACTTTACCAGAATTCCCAATGAGAACTCCCCCTATATGCGGTATGAAGCATTGACGCTGGGGGATACTTTTTTTCTTGAGGGGCGTGCGATTACACCATTGCCGGCCCATCATACCGTTCCCACCGTCGGTTTTCAGCTGGATTCGGGAACTGCCAGTCTTGTTTTTTCCGGTGACACAACCACTCATGATGCCTTCTGGATGGCCGTTAATAGGATTGCAAATCTGAAGTATCTGATCATTGAGTCCGCTTTCTGCAATCAGAAGAGAGATATTGCGATCAGATCACGGCATTTTTGCCCCAGCTTGCTGGCGGAAGAATTACATAAACTGGAGCGCGACGCGGAAATGTTTATTACGCACATGAAACCGGGTGAAGCCGATGTCATCATGGATGAGATACAGCAGTGCATAGGGCAATATAATCCGCGCCGGCTTGAAAACAATCAATCATTCGAATTTTAGGAAGCAAGGTCATGAGTACGATTGCAACGATACAGCCACAAAAAAATATTGCCGGCAGCACAAACGAATCGGCTTTTTCCAAGCAACTGCAGCATGTTGTCAACAAGATCCACACAGCCAGCGATGTCGATGAAATCCTGCTGGAGGTGAGTAAGGATGTCTGCACGTTGCTCAATGCGGACCGGTTTACCATTTATTCGCTCAGTGAGGACAAATCTTCTTTTGTCTCAAGGGTTAAAACCGGATTTGATTCTTTTCAAGAACTGAAACTGCCGGTAGCGGAAAACAGTATTATCGGGTGCGCCGCTTTACAAAAGAAAGTTATCAATATCGCGGATGTTTACGATAAGAGTGAGTTAAAAAAATTTAATCCGTTGCTTGTTTTTTCCAATGAAGTCGACAAACGCACCGGCTATCGAACCAAACAAATGCTGGCAGTACCGATTCTGAACGCGGATAACCGGGAGTTGATCGGCGTGGTTCAGGTGATTAATAACAGGCGTAATGAGCTATTTGCGGCCGCGATCGTAGAGAGCGTAGGGGAAATTTGCCGTGCGCTTGCGATGGCGCTCAGGCAGCGTCAGAAACCCGATCGATTGCTGAAATCAAAATATGATTATCTGATTTTCGATGCGCTGATTTCCGCCGCGGAATTGGAATTGGCAACCCGTTCGGCGCGTAAAAAGGGTTGCGATGTGGAAGATGTGTTGATTGAGGAATTCCAGATAAGCTTGCCCCTCATCGGCAAAGCTCTCGCTTCATTTTTTCAGGTCAAATACGAGCCATTCAAGGCCGACCGGATTAAACCGATCGATTTGCTCAAGAATTTAAAAAAGGATTATGTCGAAAGCAATTCTTTGTTGCCGATCGATGAGACCAAGGATGGATTGGTAATACTCACGTTGGATCCTGAACGGATTAAGTCGCAACGCATTGCCCATACTATTTTTCCCAAGCACAAGATTATTTACGCGGTTACCACGCAGCATGAGTTCAATGCGACGATCGAACAGTTCTATGGCGGCAGCACTGACGAGATCGGCACGGGCGACATCAATGAGATGCTGACCAATCTGGGCGCGGAAGATACTGAAGAAGCCGGTGCTGAGATCGAGGAGTCTTCGGCCGCTACCGACAACGAACTGGTTAAACTCGTCAATAAGATCATTATCGATGCCTACAAGATGGGGGTATCGGATATTCATATCGAGCCCTATTCAGGCAAGGAGAAAACCAAGATCCGCTTCCGCAAGGACGGTTCGCTGATGTCCTATATCGAAATCCCGGCGGGCTACCGCAATTCCTTGGTGACGCGGATCAAGATCATGTGCGATATGGATATTTCCGAGAAGCGCAAACCGCAGGACGGTAAGATCAAATTCAGAAAGTTTGCGCCATTGGACATCGAATTACGCGTGGCAACCCTGCCCTCGGCGGGCGGCGTGGAAGACGTCGTGATGCGTATTCTTGCGGCCGGCGAGCCGATCCCGCTGGATAAAATGGGGTTTACTCCGCATAATCTGAAAGAATTGAAGAACATCATCAGTAAGCCCTACGGGTTGTTTTTTGTGTGCGGCCCTACCGGCTCGGGTAAAACAACCACGCTGCATTCCGTTTTGAAGTACCTCAATCGTGACGACACCAAGATTTGGACCGCGGAAGATCCGGTCGAGATTACGCAAAGAGGCTTGCGTCAGGTACAAATCAATGTCAAAGCGGGATTGACCTTCCCAGTCATCATGCGTTCTTTCTTGCGGGCCGATCCGGATATCATCATGGTCGGTGAGATGCGCGACAAGGAAACCACCAGTATCGGCATTGAGGCATCGTTAACCGGTCACCTGGTATTGGCGACATTGCATACCAACAGCGCGCCTGAATCGGTCATCCGGTTACTCGATATGGGTATGGATCCGTTTAATTTTTCCGATGCGTTGCTGGGCGTTTTGGCGCAGCGGCTGGCCAAACGTTTATGCAAATGCAAACAACCGCATATTGCCGACGAAGGTGAAATTCAAGCACTGTTAATGGAATATTGCGGCGAATTGAAAAATATTGACCGGTTCAAAGCGAATCCGGAAGCCGCCTATCAAGAGATCCGGCAACACTGGAACGAGCAATACGGCGATGAAAACGGCCAAATCACCTTGTATAAAGCTGCCGGTTGCGATGATTGCGTGGGTACCGGTTATTCCGGCCGGGTAGGATTGCATGAGTTGATGACGGCGACCGATGCATTGAAAAAGAATATCCAGGAACGCGCTCGTGTGGCGGATATGCTGGTAACTGCTCCGGGGGATG
>JAFEEV010000353.1 GCA_018240935.1 Pseudomonadota bacterium | reverse complement strand
CGAGGGTTTTCACCACTTCCCAAATCGACGCCTTGACGAACACGCTGGTGTCGTAGGAAATAAAATACTGCAAGCCCTCGGGGAAATAGTGCTGCAACTCATTCATCTTGGCTTTGACGGCAGCCGCCGTTTCCAGCGCATTGGCGCCAGTACGCAAGAATATACCAATCCCCAGGCCCGGCTCGCCGTTCAGCAAAGTTTGCGCGGCATAATCCTGCGCGCCCAGTTCGATGCGCGCCACGTCCTTGAGATACAGCACGCCGCGCTGCCCGCTCGAACGCAGAATAATATTTTCAAATTCTTCCGGTTCCAATAACCGGCCTTTGGCCGTCACGGTATAAACCAGCTGTTGATCGGCTACCGCCGGTTCCTGGCCGATCTTGCCGACCGCCGGTTGCGCATTCTGCGCCCGGATGGCGTTGGCGATATCGGTGGTGGTGATTCCCAATTGCGCCATCCGGTCGGGGCGCAGCCAAACGCGCATGGAATAATCCTGCGCGCCGAAAATCCGCGCTTCGCCGACACCCTGCGCGCGCCGCAAATCGTCCAGGAGATTGTTGGTAATGAAATTACTCAGGAACAGCGTGCTGTGATTGGGATCCTTCGAAGTCACCGCAAATACCAGCAGCAAATCGTTAGAGCGCTTCTGCACGGTAATGCCGGAGCGCCTGACTTCATCCGGCAGGCGCGCCAAAGCAGTATTGATTTCATTGCTGACATTGAACGTGGCGCGATCGATGTCCGTGCCGATCTCGAATGTGATGGTGATCGTCAAGCGGCCGCTGGAATCCGCGCTGGAATTAAAATACAGCAATCCTTCAATGGCGCTGAGTTTCTCTTCGATCGGCGAGGCCACCGTTTTAATCATCGTATCGGCGTTTGCACCGGGAAACGTCGCGGTTACGATGACGGTCGGCGGCGTTATTTTCGGATACTGCTCGATCGGTAATTGCAACGCAGCGGCCAATCCGGCTAACACAATGACGATCGACAGTACCGATGCAAAAATCGGGCGGGTGATAAAAAATCTGGCCATGACTGCGGTTACTACTGCTGAGTGGAGGCTGCGCCCGTTGACGCGACCGGCGAATCGTCACGCGCTTGCGGCTCGACAAGCTTGCCGGGCGTCAGTTTGATGAGATTATTGACTACCACGCGATCGCCGGTATTTAGCCCTGCCAGAATAATCCAGTCCTTGCCGATCCAATTATCAGGCACCACGGGGCGTTGCACCGCTTCATTCCGGTCGTTGACTACATACACAAAACGGCCCATATCGGATGTCAACACGGCAATCTGCGGCACGATGAACCCCGTGCGCGGTTTTCCGGCAGTCACGCGGATACGGACGAACTGCCCGGGCAATATGCGCTGTTCGCTGTTGTCAAAGGTTGCGCGCAGTTGTTGCGTACCCAGCAAAGAGTCGATTTTACTCGCGGCAAAATTGATTTTACCTTCCTGCTGATACTCCGATCCGTCCGGCAGGATCATTTTCACGCTGTGCACATTTTTTTCACTCAAATGTCCGCCTACCGGCGCAACTTCGTTATCTGAAAAACTAAAGCGCACCCAAATCGGGGACAATTGCGTCAAAGTCGTCAGCAAGCTGTTATTGGCGGACACCAAGGTGCCTTCGGAGAATTGCGAACGGCCGGTCACGCCCTTTTCCGGCGCTCGGACGGTGGTATAGGACAGATTGAGTTCAGCCTGCTGCACACGGACTTTAGCCGCTTGCAATGCCGCCTCGGCTATCGCCAGTTCCGCTTTCGCCAGATCGTATGCGCGCTGACTGACAAAATTTTCCGCGAGCAACTGCCGCTGCCGGTCTTCATCGCTTTTGGCGCGCAGAACGCGGACATGCTGTTCGTTATGCGCCGCTTTTGCTTCTGCCAGCGCATTTTGAAAAGGCTCCGGATCAATCAAAAACAGCGGTTGCCCGGCTTCAACCGCCATTCCTTCGGTATACAACCGTTTAAGCAAAATTCCGCCCACGCGCGGACGGATCTCGATTTCCTTGGCGCCTTCGGTTTGCGCGATCGTTTCCAGACTGACCGGCATGTTCACCGGCTGTACCGCGATGACTGCAACCGGTATTGCTTGATCCATGCGCGGCGCCGGTTGCGCGGGTGTTTTGCCGCCGCAGGCGGTTAACAAAAAAACCGCAAAGCCGCAGCAAAATGAAATGACGCATGCCTTCATCAGGTGTTCGATAGTTTGCGGGAATTTCAAATTGCGAGGACTTGAGTTTGCGAAAAAATCAGGGATTGTCACTCGGATAGATACTAAAAAATTAAAAAATCGTAATCTCATTCATGCTGCAAAAACCACAAAAGCAGAATTGGGTTCTGTATAATAATCGCCGATGATAACTTGACGGATAATGTAGAAGTATTGCATAGATGAAGATAGATGTACCTCATAATTTTACCTGCCAGCCAATACACCGCTCAATGATTTCGCCTACAGTTCTGTCATATCAGATAGATATTGGCTATTAATCCCGGTTTTGTGAAAACTCTCGATCTGATCAGCCATATTTATTAATACTTGATAAATTTTAAAGGTGCGTTGATATGCCTATTCACTTTTTTATTGCTTTATTGACTTTCTCCATGCTGTCGCCGGCAACGGTTCAGGCATCGCTGAAGCTGCCCGAAACGGTGAAAGTTGATCCGGCTGCATTAACGGCTGAGCCGATGTGCGATCCGAAGATTTCTCCGGCATGGCGCGAAGCTCAGGAAATTGAAGGAGTCAAAATAGCAGCATCGCCCGGTTGCAGCCCGGACAATCCGGCCTGGATTGCGGCAGCAGTTAAAGGAACCAACCATATTTCGATGGATACGCTGATGAAGACCGGTCTTTCACCGGACGCCATCATCAAAACCGATGATTTGGACGGCGACGGTGATCCCGATAGGATTATCATCAAACTGGAAATCATGGAATTGAACGGTAAATCACCCGATTTCCCCGGTTTGGTTCCGACATTTGACATTGCACCCGGCATCCAGCCAGGCGCTTGGGTGTTTGCGCCGAAAACCAGCGGCATGTCGACCGAAAATTTTGAAAGCGTTCGGGCGAATCCATTATTGAGACTGCCTTCCCCGGTTATTCGTGTTGAAGTCGGCGATATCGTGCAAATCGTGCTGGAAAATACGCATTATTTCCCGCACAGTATTCATTTGCATGGCGTAGATCACCCGTTTTCACACGGCGATCATGCCGGTCAGGATGGTGTGCCGCAGACCAGTGAGGTCGAATTGATGCCGGGCGGACGCCGCGTGTATGAATTCCAGGCAAGACAACCGGGCACCATGTTCTACCACTGCCACGTGCAAACGCATACCCACTTGGCTATGGGTCTGGCGGGGATGATCGTTGTGGAAGAAAACAGACCCAATAACTGGCTGCAAACCCTGAATATCGGCGCAGGTCATGTCCGTCATCCATCCGTCGCGGTGCGCGAGAATTTCGATCAGGAATACGATCTGCACTATCACGCGATGGATAAGGAACTGAGCGACATCATCCAGAAATACAACGATCCGCGGCTGATCGCGCGCGACATGAATCAACGCTACGATATCACCGATTCGACCGAGGATTATTACACGCTGAACGGCCTGTCGTTTCCTTATACGTTAAGAGAATCGCTGATCATCGTCGAACCCGATCAAAAAATTAAATTACGCTTGCTCAATAGCGGCGGCGAGTCGATCGCTGTCCATACGCACGGACACCATGCCACGATCACACACTATGACGGCGTGGAACATAATCCGGTTGCCCAGATCATGCGCGATGTATTCGACATGGCGCCGGCGCAACGCCTCGACCTGAAACTGGAAACCGTCAATGACGGCAAGCACAGTTACGGCGAAGGCGATTGGCTGATCCATGATCACCGGGAAAAAGGCATCACCACCAACGGTATGGCCGAAGGCGGCAGCATGAGCTCGATCGTGTACAAATCTTATCTGAATGGCAGCGGCCTGCCGAAAGTCAGTCACTTCGGCATTGATTTGAACAAATATTTCACCAAGGAATATTTCGAAAGAAGATTACCCGTTTGGCAGGATCTGGATGAATGGTCCAGTCTCGGCTCGCCCGGCGAACAGACCGGTCTCAGTCCCCAGGGGCAAACTTCATTGCTGAACGGCGCGATCGGCCTGTTGATAGGATTGGTCATTTATCTGATATTCGCCAAACGGGAGCAAATCAAACAAAGCGCTGTCGCGGCAGTTTCTCGCTTAAAAGGGGCTAAAGGGAGTAACCAAAAATGATGAAAACGACAACCATTACTTTCTTACTCGCAGGAATTCTCGCGGTCAGCACGAACGCTATTGCTCAAGATAAAGCAACAACACACGAGCATGATCACCATGATCATAGCGGTCATAACATGAATTCAGCTCAAGCTGGCGGCGAGAAGCAACAAACGGATGACCATAGTGGTCACGATCACAGCGGTCATGATCATGCAGATCATGACATTAGCGCAGAGCAACACGCCGACCACAGCGCACATGCCACCAGTTCGGAATCCGCGGAGCACGGCGACGGACACCACCATCACCATATGGATCACGATCATATTATGGATCACGAAGGTACCATGATCATGGGGCAAAACCTGGATAAATTGCCCAGCAGTTGCAAGAGTATTTCTGAGGAAGTGGAAATTACCGTACGCGCCGGCAGAAAATACGCCGCCAAATTTCCCGGCACCGCTTTTGCATTCGATCAACAGCAATGGCATGTCAAGCCATGTTCCAAAGTCACCTGGCACTTCGTCAACGAAGACAATATCCGGCATCAATTCATGATGCACGGATTGCCTAAGTATCTGTATAAATATGGCATGTTCCACTTGGAAGTGACAGGACCCAAAACGGTTACCGGCACCATCATCGTACCGGGATCGGATGATACGTTTCTTGTGCATTGCGACATTTCCCATCACATGGAAAAAGGTATGAAAGCGCAGTTAGTCGTTGGCAAGGGAGCGGAAAATATACCGAGCATTCCCGGTGTGACGCCTTACAACATCAACGACAAATACGAAGCGGAAAATCTGCCGAAAGTCTCGGATAAAGCAGAACAAAGCGCAATGGTGCGGCAAATTACGGCCTTCACCAATAACAACTTCCAGAACTACGGCATGATGCTGATCGGCACGATTGTCGGATTATTTTGTCTGCCGTTGCTCGGCAAGATACTGTTCCGCAAAAAGAAAACCGGGTAAATCCTGCGGCAATCGATCAACCGGTCAATAAAACGGGCCGGGTAATTCCCACTGGACTTACCCGGCCCGTTTTTTTGAACAAAGTATGTTATTTCTTTATGGCGGGGAAGGTTTTAACCAAATCTCTTAAATAGACGGAAAATTCCTGTTTCAGTTCAGGGTGCTGCAATGCAAACTCCACAGTGGCTTCCAAATAGCCGGATTTACTGCCGCAGTCGTAACGCTTGCCGTCAAATTCGTAACCCAGTACCGTTTCTTCTTGCAACAATTTCGCAATGGCATCCGTCAACTGGATTTCATTACCGGCGCCGCGTTCTGTTTTTTCCAGAAGCCTGAAAATGCGCGGTGTCAGGATATAACGCCCTACTACCGCGAGATCGGACGGCGCCTTGTCGACCGGCGGCTTTTCGACAATCGCGTTGACTTTGGATAAGTTACCGGCGATCGACGTGCCGTTGATAATTCCGTAACGGTTAACCGTATGATGCGGAACCTTCTCGATTCCTAAGACTGAACAATGGTGCTGCGCGTAAATATCGACCATCTGGCTCAAGCAGCAGCGCTCGCCGCCATTGATCAAATCATCTGCCAGTAAAACCGCAAACGGCTCATCGCCGACGACCGATTGCGCGCATAAAACCGCATGCCCCAATCCCAGTGCTTCGGCTTGCCGGATATAAACACAATCAATCCGCGCCGGCAGAATATTGCGGACGATATTCAGCATTTCCTGCTTTCTGCCCGCTTCCAGCTTTGCCTCCAGCTCAAATGCTTTGTCGAAGTGATCGGGTATGGAGCTTTTGTTACGTCCGATGATGAAAATCAACACATCGATACCTGCCGCAACCGCTTCTTCCGCAGCAAATTGGATCAACGGCTTATCGACGATCGGAAGCATCTCTTTCGGATTCGCCTTGGTTGCCGGCAAAAAACGCGTGCCCAATCCCGCAACGGGAAAAACTGCTTTTCGTATCGCTTTCACTGAGTGCTCTCCTTCATTAAGTTGTCACTATCGCAAGGATGCGATTTCGATAAACCGGAAAATAATCGCGGTCAGGCTTGGTATCCGCGCGGATTGATACTTTGCCAGCGCCAGCTGCTGGCGCACATTTCCTCCAGCCCCAGTTTTGCCTGCCAGCCCAGTGTCTCAAGAGCTCGCTTCGGATCCGCGTAACAAGCGGCAACATCACCGGGACGCCGCGGGGCAATCTGGTAGGTAATCGGTTGTCCGCTTACTTGTTCGTAGGCGCGCACTACATCCAGCACGCTGTATCCGCGCCCGGTGCCCAGGTTTACGGTCAAACAGCCGGAATATTGATTATCTTGCGCATGGCGTGATGCTTCGAGCGCTTCCAGGGCCTTGAGTTGTCCTAACGCCAAATCGTCGACATGAATCTAGTCGCGCACGCCGGTGCCGTCCGGTGTGGG
>JAFEEV010000352.1 GCA_018240935.1 Pseudomonadota bacterium | reverse complement strand
CCTATGGATGATTTACAGCTTCTTGATTTGGTAACTTCCTCTTTTAAAACCTTGTACTTCGATAATCTGCTGGATTTTTCTGCCGTGGGGTGTGCGCGTGATATGCACGACCATATCAACCGCCTCCGCGATTAATGGCATGATTTCTTTAGGTGCTGAAGGATTACGTGAAATCAGGGATTCCAGGCGGGTTAGTCCTGATAGCGCATCATTGGCGTGCAGTGTGGCAGCCCCGCCCTCATGGCCGGTGTTCCAGGCATCAAGCAAGTCCAGTGCTTCAGGGCCTCTAACTTCACCCACCAGAATGCGATCCGGGCGCATACGCAAGGTTGTTTTCAACAATTGCGTCATGTCGACATCGAGTGTGGTGTGATACTGAACAAAATTCTCAGCAGCGCATTGAATCTCGCCAGTATCCTCCAGGATGAAGATGCGCTCATCCGGGTCACTGTGAACCATTTCATTAATAATGGCATTGATCAAGGTTGTTTTACCTGATCCGGTGCCACCAATAACTAAAATGTTACGGTGCTTGCGCACGGCCTCTTTGATGACATCAGAGTGTCTGGGCGATAGCACACCGGTTTCCACATAATGCTCAAGCGTAAAAATCTTGATGGCTTTTTTACGGATGGCAAATGTTGGGGACGAAACAATGGGGGGTAGTTGACCGGCGAAGCGTGAATTATCGAGCGGGAATTCACCTTCAATCATCGGGTTGAATCGATTGACTTCCTTACCGTGGAAACCTGCAACCGTTTTGATGACAGCCTCAACCTGAGCAGCCTGGATATTTCCAATATGTTGTATCTTTTGACCCAGCTTTTCTTGCCAGATACGGCCATCGGCATTGACCATGATTTCAACCGTTTCAGGATCTTGTAGTGCGGACAGTATTTCCCGCGCATCACGTTCCAGCTTGCTCTTTGCTCGGTCTTTAACGGTTGTGATGTGAGGTAATTGATCTTGCGATGTCATGCGAGTACTCCAACAACTTACACACGACATTACAATATAACGTAATTATATTTTGCGCAATACTTTTTTACTACTTTTTGTTGCTTTCTCTATTGCTTACTTTTATTTTTTAATAAGAACGCTCTGTTCTTTTTATCCCATTGCTCGACTTGATAAGCTTCAAATTCACTCAGAACGCCACCTTTCCAGACAAAGCCTTTAGGCAAGTGCTTTAGCTTTCGATTGGTTAATGCTTCAAGATCAGTCGTGCTCATATCAGAACTATCCAACAGCATTGGTAGTGGTGTTTCCAGTGCTTCTGCGATCGCTTCTATAATTCTAAGTGATGGATTGGCTTTATCATTGGTCAGATCGGTAAAAAAAGAGATAGAGACCCCCGCCTTCTCTGCCAATTCTGACTTGGTCATATCCTTTTCATCGAGGATACGCAAAATATTTGTGATTAAGATTAAATTGTACATATAATAGCCATGCCATTTTTAGGGTTTAAGCAGCTTAACTAATCAGCACCATTGTTTTGCAGCAGTTTTGCTGCTATTTTAATCCAAAATAAAAACACAAATTCATTAATTCAATGGAGGGCTAAATAATAGTTTCGTTATATACATATTTAATAGGTTATTATTAATAATAGGCTTAAAATAGAAATCAAACTAATAATTAACTACATCATTGATTTATATCAACATAATTAATATTAATAGTTACCTTAGAATGCTATGAATAGAGGGTAGATGAGTGACTGATGGAAAATCTGATGAATCTGAAAATACATGCTGTTTTCAGATACGAGAGATTAAGCATTCAATAATAAACTGAACAAGAAGAACAAAAATATAAAAGCGCAAAAACAACTTTTGCGCTGTTTTATTTGTTGATGACTGCATCCATCGTTTCTATCTTTCTAATCATAAATTGGCAGAATCATTTAATCCCAATAAATATTTCTGCCCAGCATAACGAGCGCAAGTTAGGTCCACGATAAAAATGACAGAGAAAAAAAAGGAAAATATAAAAGGGCTTGTTGCGCCTATCGGTGCAACAGAAATTGATATTACGCTGATCAGCGAAGATGCCCATCAACCCAGGAAGGAGTTTAATCAGGAAACGTTACGAGAATTAACGGAGACGATTAAATTACGCGGAGTCAAATCACCGATATCGGTTCGCCCCAATCCGGATAAACCAGGAACTTATATCATTAATCATGGGGCGCGACGCTATCGCGCCAGCATTAATGCCGGATTAACCAAGATTCCTGCATTCATTGATACCGATTACAGCGAAGCGGATCAGGTAATCGAAAATCTGCAAAGAGATGATTTAACCTCCAGAGAGATTGCTGACTTTATTGGACGGCAACTGGCCGGTGGTAAAACCAAGTCTGAAATTGCCAGACTCATTGGCAAAACCAATCCTTATATCACCATGCATGCCACACTCCTTGATCTACCTGATCCACTCGCAGATGTATACCGGACAGGCCGTTGCACTGATGTCACTGCACTCTATGATTTAACAAGGCTGTATAAAGCCAATAAAGAGGAAGTAATCACTTGGCTGGCGCTCAGTACGCAAGAAGAGATATCACGATTGGATGTCTATCAATTCAGTCAATTCTTAAAGCTGAAAAAAACACCCTCATCTAATTCTGCGGATGATCAAGTATCCAGCGCTGAAGGCAAATCAAATACTCTTTCAGCTCATAACAACGATCAAAAACAAACCACGCCGAATTCATTGCTGGATTCTATTTACAACCTGATTAAAAAAGACAAACGCAAGCCACAGGATTTAATGCGCGATCTGTCTAACGATAATAAAGAGTTACTAAAAACCAAGATTAGCGATTATTTTGAGCAAGGCAGAAATTGCCCAAATATCGTTCAGTTCACCATCAAAGCGCTTCAAGACGGCAGCTTCTCAGCTAAGGGCAGCGGCGCACTGCAATTGGTCGCCTTTTTGCATGGTATGGAAAGATCAGAGTCTTTCGATCTCATGAAAATACTGGAAGAAATTGCCGGACAACAGGAAGCAGGATAAATTAATCTTGCCAGTAATCCTACTTACAACTAATTTGAAATGACGACACCCGCAAAGCTACGAATGATTGTAATGAATGGCCAAAAGATTCTACAAACTCAAAATAATAATGAATGGGAGACGGTTGGCACTATCAAGAAGGTTGATGAAGGCATCAAGCCGGGTGTCTACAATATTTATTTAGCTAAAACACCTGTCGACAAAAATCAGTATGAGGGGCAAGTTATTCATATTGATAAAGAGAATGCTGTTTTTTATCAGCAGGTCAAGAAGGATTTTATTGTGCACCAATTAAAGGCTATTGATGGTAAACCAGTTGCTGGGAAAGATGCAGCCATTACGTATGATGGGGAAAAAGCTACATTAACTCTAATAGATGCGCTTAAGAATAAAAGAACGTTGAAAATTTGATTTGTCTGGCACAGATTATCGTACAAAAGTTAAATTACTTTCGGCAAAGCCGGAGGCTTATTGGGTGAACGCCTCAAAGGCGCCCTAAACCATGAGCCGCCCAAAAGGCGGCTAAACATCCAATTTCATTTGATCGTAGCGTTCATCCTCATGCTCTTGGTTGCGGATATACGCCCTGACTATCCCTTCATCAAGTCCGACCGTCGAAACAAAATCCCCTCGAGCCCAGGAACCTCACCAGTAAAATTCTTTACTCGACCTCTGAAGCGCCTCACTATCGCAATTGCGCTTTTCCCCTTGATGTACCCCATCACGTTCGACACCGCATATTTCGGTGGAATGCTGATGCACATGTGCACGTGATCCGGCATAATGTGCCCTTCTACAATCTTCGCTTCCTTATATCCCGCAAGTTCGTGGAATATCTCGCCCAGATGCTTGCGCAATACCCTAAATATACGCTTCTTCGGAATGAAAACCATATGGCACTTACAATCCCATCTTGTGTGGGTCAAACTCTGATACTCTTTCATCCTGAATCTCCTTCTCTTGTTCGAGATAGAAGATTTCCAATGACCGCCGTATAGGTCAAACCACTGTGAGTCCCCCGGCAAAGTGGGGGGCTTACCCCACTGAGTTACCACTTTCAGTATCTACAATAGACAAGTAGAAGAAGTATTAGAACGGCTCAAATTATTGTATGATGCACACCACATTGTTTTTGCAGATTACCTCTCATGCCTAGAAGCCGTCCAAGAGTCAAGACCGTAATCATGATCTTGTGGAGCGATCCTGAAATCAAGGCTACATGCGAAATAGTGGCGATCCAGGATCGTCGCAGTCTCACCAATTTAGTGGAGGTACTGCTGGTTAATCATTGCAAGATGTCTGCACCCTGCCCGATTCTGCGAAGGAAACCCGTAAATGAAAAGATCCGCGAAACCCCAGAAAGCCTCTTCAATGCAGGGGTGTAACGATGATGCAGGTTTGCCTGAGATTCATTTCTATCGTGCGAATGAGAAGCCCTATGGGGTGTTCAGTAACCTATACAGGCGCCCCATAGTGTTTGAGGGACGCGAGTATCCGACATCTGAGCATGCATACCAGGCAGGCAAGGCAGCCAAGGAATCGGTGCGCGAATGGATTTTGAGCGCACCAAGTCCATCGCTGGTGGCAATGGCTGCTCATGGGTTATATACGTGGGATATTGTTCCGGACTGGTCGAAGGTGAAGTTCGATCGGATGCGGGGCGTATTGCGTGCCAAATTCACCCAGCATCAGGATCTCCGTGAATTGCTCCTTTCCACGGGGGATGCGCGATTAGTTGAGTCGGCTAAGACAGATAACCCCGTCAATCGTCTGTGGGGTGAAGTGAACGGAAAAGGCAAAAATATGCTGGGAGTCCTCCTCATGGAGCTGCGTTCAGAGCTTAGGAGCAAGTCTGTACAGTCAAAAAGTAATACGAAGCCGAACGGAAAATCGCGAGCCCATTCCTTGTCGGGAATGGCGATAGTCGAGCTAGCGTGCTGATGTATCCAAGATGGATAACAGCCATTACGATACGGAGCTAGATCAGCTTGCAGCGACATATCAGCATGGTTTGATGCTCGATGTGGCGCCGCTGAGATCGGCAATAGCGGCCGCTTGTGAATCAAGTATCATTGGCGTCGGCTCAGGTGGGTCGTATACGGTGGCGTCATTGCTGTGCAATTTGCACGAGACGTATACGGGGCGTGTATCCAGACCGGTTACCCCTTTGGAGGTAATCTGCAATCCTACGCTGGCGGCATCCAGTCCGGTATTCCTTATCTCTGCCGAAGGACGAAATCCAGATATCTCTGAAGCATTGCGGCGAGCGCGCAGGCATAGCGCGAGAACGATCCACGTTCTGACCAATCGCACAAGCAGTCCACTACAGGAGTGTGTAAGCGGACTTACGGATGTAAGTGCGCACGTCTTCGATCTCGAAAAGAAAGATGGCTATCTGGCAACCAACAGTCTGTTGTTAGATGCAACAGTCGTTGCCCGAGCTTATGGTGAGCTCGACCAACACCGCCACAAGGATGCGCTACCCTCGCAACTAGACCATCTGCGAATCGGTAACCAGTCGATTACAGAGTGGCTGGAAAACGCACAGGACTTCATCACTGAAGTAGCAAGACGCGGTACACTGACCGTTGTGTTTTCGCCGCTCCTTCGCCCCATTGCCGCCGATCTTGAATCCAAATTGTCTGAAGCGGCGTTGCTTCATTGTCAATTGGCCGATATTCGGTCATACGCTCATGGACGGCACCTCTGGCTTGCGCAGCGCCCAGATGAATGCGCGATGTTGGTATTGACCGAACCAACGCTTGGTGATCTATGGGGGCATATGGTTGCACTCGTGCCTAGTGACATTCCCGCTTATACGATGCCTCTTAACGGCTCATCCCCCTCTGATTTGATTGCGGGAATTATCGCGCAGATGCACTTCGTTGCTGAGATTGCTCGTATGCTTGGCAAAGATCCTGGACGTCCGGATGTTCCACAGTTCGGGAGGGAATTGTATTACCTCGACTTGCTTGCCGTTGTTCCAGCGCCAGTGAATCACTCAGACGGTGCCGAACTTTCAAAATCGGAAGTACTAGGTGCACATTGGCCTTCTGCGCGAAGCACGGGGGCGATTCTTCGCGAACGAGAAGCATTCTGTGACGCATTAGATAAGCAGCACTTCCATGCTGTGGTCTTTGACTATGATGGTACTCTTTGTAGCTCACAAAGGAAGGATGGGGCGCCACCAAAGAGCGTGTTGGAACAAATCGAAAAACTGGTACAGGCCGGGGTTGTCGTTGGTATAGCATCTGGTCGTGGAGGCTCAATTCAGGAGCGTCTGCAGGAGAGCCTCTCATCCGACGTATTGGGACATATCCAGCTTGGTCTTTATAACGGGGGATGGGTTGGCAGTGCTGCCTCAGCACCAGAACAAAGGATCGAAACCAGCGAGTTTTTAAGTCATGTTAATCGAATCGCGGTGCGATTGAGAAATCTGGGTGTACCTATTCAGGATGTAAGAACTACCCATCCCTACCAAGTCAGTATTCGCTTCCGCGAAGGGCTGTCGACCGAGCAGATGTGGTTTGTGATGGCCGACTCGTTACGCCAGGCTGGACTTGATTTATCGAGTATGGTTAGAAGCAAGCATTCAATTGATGTGCTGGCTAAGGGTATAAGCAAAGCGAGATTGATTGCGCACATCATCCAAAATTTCAAAATAGACCCGCAAGCTATATTGACGATGGGTGATCAGGGGGCATGGCCTGGCAACGACACGGCATTGCTTGAGCACAAGTATTCTTTGAGTGTAGACGTCCCCTCACGAAGGCTTGATCGTGGCTGGAAGCTAGCACCAGCTCATTTGCGGGACGTGGACGCGACACTTTGGTATCTCAATCAGATCACAATTGAATCTGGTGCCAACCGGTTTCATATTTCAATACCCCATTAAGGACATCAGGTCGATACATGCGAGATCAAAATGCTGCGCAACTTCTGGCTACAGTCATGGGATGGCATGATGAGGCGACAGTCTCACGAATCCTGCCCAAGCTGCAGCTACTCGCCGACTACAAGTATGACCACTATCAACGATTCGGGCCTGGGCGCCGGTTCATAGAAAACTTGGCGCTCTGGTTGAACCAATTCGCCGAGCCTGACCGTGAAGCAGCTCTCGAGCTGGTCACCGAGCGGTTGGTGTACCTCTCTGACGAAGAATTCTCGCACTTAGTCCGTACCGCCTACCCAGATGTGATAGTGCAGGAGCGCATGCGTCTGGTGGCAGAGGAATATGACATACCCAGCCATCGGATAATGAAGATTGTTCGTCATAGACGTTTCGAGGAACTACGAATCAAATCGCTCTATCTGGGACTCAGCGATGGTGCCAGGACGAACGAGCTTCGACGCGCGAGCGGCAATGCGATCAGCAACGAGCAAATATGGCAGGCCTATGAACTTGGTGAAGACAAGGCCGAGGAAATGACCGATGATCTTGAGGAGACGCTGAAGAAGAATGGGTATCCTGCAGAGCAAGCACGATTCAATCTGATCTGGCTTCTAGACGACTTTTCCGGGAGCGGTAACACCTATATTCGCTATGATGCGAGCAAAGGCGTCTTCAAGGGCAAAATTCGGAAGATCTACGACAGGCTACATCGGGGCGATCTGGTAGATCCGGTGCACTACGAGGTCTTCTTGTTGCTCTACGTAGCGACCCGCCAGGCAATCGATCACATTGAATACTGGGTTGAACGATTCACGTCCGAATTCGGATACAAGCCGCTCCAGATTAGAGTCCTTTGCCCCATAGAGCCGGATATCGCTCTGACGCAGAACGTTTCTCTCCCGCTAAGCAACTTGCTGGCCAACACGGCGTACTATGACGTTCGGGCAACGGATAAGCACATTGCTGTTGGGGGAACCGCAGACGCTCGGCTTGGCTTTGCCGGATGCGCATTGCCCGTAGTTTTATCACACAACACGCCAAACAACTCCATCTATCTGCTTTGGGGACCGGAATCCTTCAACCCGTTCGGCCTGTTCCCAAGGATGAGCAGGCACAGAGAGTTCTAATGGCATACAAGGCTAACCCTTTTCTCGAAAGGATGTCCGAGCGAACTACATCGGACATGGATTTCGCCCGACTGTTCTCCCCGAAGATATTGGAGAAGTTGGCAGAGGACGCTTTCGAGGGGGCAGTACATATTTTCCGCAGTGCGCCCGGGGCCGGTAAGACGACGCTACTACGGGCGTTTACGCCGACAGCATTAGGTGCATTCTGGAGTTCGCGGCATATTCCTGAACTCACAGAATCATTTAAACACCTTGTCTCTCGCGGAGTGGTCGATGATCAGGACGGTCCGCAAATGCTTGGTGTCATCTTGTCGTGCGCCTCTGGTTATGCCGACCTTCCTCCAGGCGCCGAGCTCGCAAATGAAGGGTTGTTCCGAGCGCTACTGGATTGCCGAGTTGTACTTCGGACGCTGCGCAGTATCAGTGCTTTGGTCGGCATCAGTTCTACCGAGCAACTTGGCGCGGTTCGCTTGACTTACGGTGAGTCCGCCGCCGACCTGAAGTGTATTCCACGCCACGAAGACCCCCGTCAGCTCGTGGCCTGGGCAGAGCAGCATGAGCAACGCGTCTACGCACAGCTTGACGCATTTGCTGGCCATCAGGATGCAAGCATGCCATTGCATGTGCGATTTGAGAGCATTCTCTGGCTTCAATCCGTTAGCTTCCATTTCAAGGATCGAATCGTTGCACCGCGGCGCCTTCTGATGATTGACGATCTCCACAAATTACGTCGGAAGCAGCGAACACTCCTGATTGACGAGCTTACGGTATTGCGTCCCACCATTCCAGTATGGCTTGCCGAGAGAGCAAGCGCACTTGGAAATGATCTACTTTCGCAGGGGGCTCGCCAAGGACGTGACCTGCGCGAATACGCACTTGAGGACATGTGGAGCGGGTCCAAGGGTACCCACCAGTTCATGGCGTTCGCGCAGAATATTCTTGACCGGCGAATGTCCCTCCAAGACGTCGTTGCATCAAGCTCATTCTCGCAGTGTCTCCAAAGCGAATATTCTCCCGACGAAATCAGGGAAGAGGTCACTCGAGGGATCGAGGCTTTTAATACTGAGGTGCGCAGGCATGAGGGCAATGTTCGATACAGCGAATGGTTGGCACGAGCTCAACAACGAGTCGCAGAACCGACGATCGAAGCGCTCATCGACATGTACGTCATACGTACGTGGATAACTCGCGACGAAGCAAAGAGGCAGATGACACTTGACTTGGCGCTATCGATGGAGGAGCTCGAGGATAAAGACAATTCTCAGGTACGTGGCGCTGCGGAAATCTTCATCCATGACGAACTAAAGATCCCGTACTACTATGGTCTCGAACGCCTATGCGTATTGGCGACAAGCAATATTGAGGAGTTGTTATCACTTGCCGCCGCCCTCTACGTTGGGTTGCAAGCAAAACAAGTATTACGGAAACCGCAATTGGTTCTATCGCCATCTGAACAAGAGAAACTTCTCGTCGAAGCGGCGAAGCGCAAACGCGAGTTTATTCCGAAAAATCATACTGAGGGTTCACGTGCCTTCCGACTTCTCGATTCGATAGGCGGGTTTTGTCGCGAAAAAACATTTCAGCGAAACGCGCCCTATGCCCCGGGAGTAACGGGTATACGTTTGTCTCAAACGGAGTTTGCCAAGCTACATTCGACCTCAAGAGCCCTGGGCGGCATGGGCGATATTCTGACCCGAGTGCTTGCCGAATGCGCTGCCGATAATCTTGTTGTAACGAAACAAAGCTCTGCAAGTGCATCACGGGAAAGCGGAATGATCTTCTATCTGAATCGGACGCTTTGTGCCTGTTACGGACTGCCAGTGCAAATGGGGGGATGGCAGGACGTATCAGTAAGTGAGCTCATCGATTGGATGGAGCGCGGTTTTGTTCCGAACCGGCGACGCAAGTTGGAGATGAGCTAAGAATGCTTTGGGACCACTACATCTTTCGACGCGGGCGCGATGTCCACGAGTTATGGGATCAGCTGTTTGATTCCCGACCGGTCAGGATTCTCTATATCGCGGGGCGCGGTTTCGATGTCCGAGCCCAGAATGTCATGCGCGAATTCGTTTCAAGCGTGCAGGCCTCAGGGCGTAGAATCGAGAAAGCGCAACTTCTGTTGATCGGTTTCAGCGATTACACGCTCGATGACGAAATCAGTCAACTGACCGAGGAAAACGCTGCGGCACTCCAGTCGGTTTTCGCCCCGTTTGGTGGTTGCCAGACTATTACAATTGGTGGATCGTCGGGTGGCGAGGACGACCTCAGCACAGGAACTGCCCTAAAACTCGGAACGAGCCAGGTACTGGCCGAAGTGACAGACCAGACCGACATTGTCTTGGATGTCAGCTCTCTTCCGCGTGTTGCTTACCTCTCGTTGCTGACGAGCTTGCTTAACAAGCTCGTTCCCAACAAGAATGCCGGAGGTGAAATCTCGCCACTGACGGCGAACGGTGTGAACTTCCAAGTCCTGGTAGGCGAAGATGCTGCTCTTGACGGACACATTCAGGCCGAGGATCCAAGCAATGACCTCGTCATGATTCCAGGTTTTTCTGGCGCTCTGCATGCAGAGAGCGTCCAGGACTGGCCTCTGGTTTGGTTCCCCATCTTGGGAGAGGGACGTGTAAGCCAACTTCAAAAAGTCATGGCTTCCGCAGTGATTCCCAACTCAGCAGAGATATGCCCTGTTCTGCCACATCCCTCACGCAACCCTAGGCGTGCTGACAATTTGCTAGTGGAGTACAAGATACCGTTGTTCGACAGTCGACAAACTCCTACGTCAAATATCTTGTACGCCCATGAGTCGAACCCATTTGAGGCATATCGTCAACTGCTCGGTGCGATGCAGCGTTACCGTAACAGTATGACTATTATGGGTGGTTGTCGGCTAGTGGTTACACCGCTCGGGAGTAAGCTTATTACGTTGGGCGCCGGGCTGGCTTGCTTTGAAATGAGGCCATCTGATCTCAACGACAAGTACGGAGTAGCAATCCCGCATGCCGAGCCAACTCGGTATGTTGCATCGGTCGATACGATCAAAGCATCAAAGCCAGAGATTTCCGTAATGCTACTTACAGGCGATGCGTACTCCGCCACTTAACGCTAGGAGTGGACTAGGCCAATGGTCTTTAGGTGTTTGCTAACCGATAATGCTTATCAGTCTTGAGTCTCAGACAAGTCGAGGTTGCTTCGAAACTTTCATTTCACGCCGGTTATGAACATGCACACCGTCGAAGGAAATTTACACCGACCGTGGCTACCACCGTCACGGACTGACAGAGGGAGTCAAGGTATGGATTACAGGTGCCAGGCGAACAGTGACGTTAGCAATCAAAAAGAAAATCAAACAGCGCAATGCAGTGGAGCCAATGATTCAGGCACATGAAGAATAATGGGCTTTTTGGAAAAAACTTGGGATTGTAGTAGATCCGGTTAAATCTGAGTCCAAAGTTTAAGTATTTTTAGTTGTTGTTTAAGAGTTCCATAGTTGAGTCTGAATTCGCATTATTTGAGAAATAGTGGAAATGATCCCTTAGGAATACCATTGTATTTTCTTAAGACGCGTTTAGTCTGATTCTAGAAGTTTTCAATGCCGTTGTAGCCTAATGGAATGGACACCCATTACCCTAAACGACATCGAAGTGCCAAAGTAGCTTTCATCTAATTCCACCACACCATCAAAAATTTCGTGAGATTCCTGCTCCAGATGGTAAACAATTACTTCCCGTATTTTGCGATAAAACAGTGCTGCACTATTGAGTTATATTTCCAGTATATCGGCTACCGATCTTGCTGTAACCTCCAACACAAAATACTCCAGCAGCCTTGATTGTATTTTCTTCAATAATCCACAATGACTTATCTTCATTCAATTAGCTTAGCATCTAAACTAATCTACTACAGGCCCCAAAACTTTCTCAAAAGCGCTGCAGGT
>JAFEEV010000351.1 GCA_018240935.1 Pseudomonadota bacterium | reverse complement strand
ACGCTACGCCGCGTTGCAAAATCTGCAGCAAAAATTGGAAACCAATCAACATTTAAATACCTGGCTGCGCGCACGCCAATTGGATGCGCTACCGCGATTGTGGCAGAAAATCCAAATCCGGCCGGAATGGGAAAATGCCTTGGAAGCGATTCTGCGCGAACGGCTCAACAGCATCGAACTGGCGCAATTGGATAGTATCCGCGATTGGATTGACGAAGCACCGCCGGGAAAATGGACCATTTTCGAACAACCCGGATCGGCACTCTCCAACGACCAGCCGGATTCCGTGGAGGATCGCATTACTTGTGAAAAATTACTAACCCATGTCACGGTCGATCAATCTGGAATTCAATCGGTGCTCAACCATTGGTTAAACAATGTCTACATCGCGCAAGATATCGCTGAAGGTCTCGATAACAGAGCTCTGTTGAATTCCGGCAGCATGCTCGTCACCCGCGAAGGGCATATCATAACTTCCGCAAGCATCACTTTTTATGCACCAGACTCGCAATTGCACGGTGTTCTGTCAAGACAGCAAGAACTTACTCAGTTGCGAAAAGAAACCGGTCAGCTTGAATCTTCAGTGCTGGCGCAACGCGATTTACTGGCAAACACCGAGCAACAGTGCGCCGAATTAAAGCATGCTATCCGCATCGTCAGCGAAAACAGCAAGCAACTGCAGCAGCAGCGGCATGCACTGCAATTGGAAACGGTAAAACTATCACAAGCCAATGAACGGGCAACGCAACGCAGCGCCCAGATCAGCGCCGAACTGGCTGAAATCCGGCAAGCTTTGGATCAAGAAAAATCCTCGCAGGCATCCGCAAATGCAAACTTAGCGGAGAATCAGCAGAAAATTACCGCAGTCAAGGAACAAACACAGCGCGTGCAGTCCGCTTGGGAAGCTGCCGAGCAACTTCTCAGCAAGCAGCGGCAAGATATACAGCAAGCAGCCAAAACCATGCAAGAAGCTGCTTTTCATGCGCAAACCTGCCAGCATAAAATCAGTGAGATTGAGCTGAGTATTCAATCGATAGACGAAGAATTGCAAGATTTGACACAAAACCACACCCATTTACTCAGTGAAATAAACGGCTTAAATACCGCACCGGTAATTGAACGGCTGGAAGCCGCCCGTGCGCAACGCAAATCGATTGAACAAACAGCACTGCAAGCACGGCAGGCGGTCGCCGACACTGCGCGCAACTTGCGGGAAATAGAAGGCACCCGGCTGGCGGCAGAACAACAATCGCATGCCTTGCGCGAAGTAATCAACCAAGCGAGACTCAAAGAACAAGCAGCCAGCATGACTATCGCTCAGTTCGATGCATTGATCCAGGAAGCAAATGTCGACGTGGAGGCGCTACTGCGTCAACCGGCAAAAAAGAGCGCCAGCGCATTGCAATCGGAAATACAAAAACTAAATACAGAAATTAATTCGCTTGGATCCGTCAATCTTGCGGCATTACAAGAACTTGAAGCCGCTCGCACCAGAGAGGCCGGTTTGCTTGCGCAATTGCAGGATTTGAATGCCGCAATTGCGACACTTGAGAACGCCATCCAGCAAATAGACCGGGAAACGGAAATACGCTTGCAAGAAACATTCACGCAAGTAAATATTTATTTGAGCGAGATTTTTCCGGTCATATTTGCCGGCGGAAAAGCCAGACTCGAATTTTGCGACGGTAACATCACCGATGCCGGTTTATTGCTAACAGCGCAACCGCCCGGAAAAAAAAACAGCTCTATTCAACTGCTCTCCGGCGGGGAAAAAGCACTAACGGCTTTGGCATTGATTTTCTCGCTCTTCCGGCTCAATCCGGCGCCTTTCTGTTTGCTCGATGAAGTCGATGCGCCGCTCGATGACAGCAATACCAACCGTTTCTGCGAGCTAGTGAAAAACATGGCGGAACAAACCCAATTTCTATTCATCAGCCATAATAAAATCACGATGGAAATGGCGCAGCGATTAATTGGAGTTACAATGCAGGAACAAGGAGTATCAAGAATAGTGGCCGTCGACCTCGCGGCTGCTATTAAAATGGGGAAACGTGAAAAACAGCCTGCGATTTGATGGCTGTGATTAGCTGAATAAAACTGACATAATTTGATTTCCGCGGCGTGTGACTGGCAATTTCGCGTAATAGCAAGGAGATAATATGGAGATATTGAGTATGAGTGACTTGCAAATAAGCTTGATCATCATCGGCATCATCGTTATTGCCGGTGTCGTTGTCTTCAACTGGGTGCAACAATTGCGCTACCGGCGCAAAGTACAAGCCGCGTTTGATCATAAACACGATGACATTCTGCTGGATGATCCAATCTCCGAAGAACCTTTTCAGCGCATTGAGCCAAAATTCAACAAGGCTTCAGCCGACATGCCGTTTGACGCTTTTACCGCAGCCGATACGCCGGTTAACGAGCCGAAAAGAGCGCCGGCAGCACCCCCTCCTATTCAAGCTGCCGTCAATATTCCCGCAAGCACCGCATCGACGCCATCAGCCGCTTCACCATTATTGGATTACGACAGCAATACCAATTACATCGTCAATATCCGGTCCGAATCCGTTATTCCGAATACCCATATTGCCAAGTTGCTGCAAAGAAAATTTGATTTCGGCAAGCCGGTTTACTGGCTTGGCCAGCAAGATAAAAATGAACCGTGGGAAGAAATTACCAATGAATCCAACGTGGAAAGCGACGGCTACAGTTATTTAAAAGGCTGTTTGCAGCTTGCCGATAGAGCAGGCGCCATCAGTGAAGTTAATTTATCCAAATTCCGCGACTTAGTGCTTGATTTTGCCTCTCAGACTCACGCAACAGCAGAGTGTCCCGATATTGTCAGCACCCATGAGAAAGCGGTCATGCTCGATAAATTCTGCGCCGACGTGGATGTCATGATTGGTATCAACATCATCAGCAAAGACAATGGCGCGTTTGTCGGTACAAAAATTCGCGCCTTAGCGGAAGCTTCCGGATTTAAGCTCGAGCCGGAAGGAGTGTTCAAATATCGCGACGATAGTAACAACGTGTTATTCACACTGAGCAACTACGAATCGTCTCCATTCCTGCCCGAAAACATGAAATCGTTGACAACGCATGGCGTAACTTTCTTACTCGATGTGCCAAGAGTCGCACACGGCGAAAGAGTATTCGATCAAATGACGCATTTGGCAAAGATTTTCTCCAATACGCTGGGAGGAATCATGGTCGACGATAATCGCGTTCCGCTCAGCGATAGCGGAATTCAAAGAAGCAAGCAGCAACTTATTGAAATACAAGCTTCGATGAAAAAAAATCATATTAACGCTGGCAGTCCGAGCGCTTTACGATTGTTTGTGTAAATTAATTTTAATAAAAAAATTAAAGTTACCTGGTTGAGCAACCGTAATCGCTATCAAAGCAGCAGGTCATTCTAACAAATAGCATTTACAATAAGCGGTTAGCAGTTATTGTTAAGCAAAAATTGTAAGATGATAGCTACAGTAATGATTATCAAATAACTATTCTATAAAGAGATAACAATGAATAATTCCTCGGATATAAAACAATCGTTTAAGCCTATTGAGGTTAAGCTTGAGGCGGGAAAAGATTATTTTTGGTGTACATGTGGCCGCAGCAAATCACAGCCTTTTTGTGATGGCTCGCACAAAAATACAGAATTTACACCCAAAAAATTTAGTGTGACTGAGAGTAAAACGGCTTGGTTATGTACCTGTAAAAAAACCGCAAATGCGCCTTTTTGCGATGGTACTCACCTCAAACTGTAAGCACCTCGTAGCATCCAATCTCATAAAAAAACAATAAACATTATTTCAGTACAAGATACTGGGGCACGAATAAAAGAATTTAAGATTTGGTTACCCATTAACCTTTTGATAGATTTCATGAACTAGTGCCCATGGAAACAGAACTGAAATCCCTAGAAGAAAAAGTTTTTCTGCTTTTACGCTTGTATCAGGATACAAACAGTGAAAATAAAAAGCTGCGCAAAGAGCTCGCCGATTCACATGCATGTTGCGAAAAGTTGAATGAAAAAATACATGTTGCTGCTGACCGGCTTGAAACACTTCTACTGAACATTCCCGATCATGAATAACAAGTCGCTCAATATCAGTATTATGGGTCGGGATTTCTGTATTGCCTGCCCAAATGACGAGCGCGAAGAAATTCTGCACGCTGCGGGTTATCTTGATAAAAAAATTCAAGAAATCAGAGTAGAAGGAAAAGTTATTGACTCTGATCGTATTGCATTAATTGCGGGTCTGCGGATTGCACATGAATTACTGGTGCTGCGCGAAGGAGCTGGCTTTGACATCAGTGAATTTCGGCGTAGAATTGTCTCATTAAAAAAGAAAGTTGACGAAGCACTTCCTCATGAAGAAAATGAGAAGTGCTGAAAATAAGGTTAATCCCTGCGGTGTTTGTTAAGACTTATATTCTTTGAACCAATTGTTGGAAAATGGTTGTGGATTTAAGTGATACTGTTGTGCGCGCCTTCTAGGATGTGCCTGATGTATCCATGAAACAACCGCCTTGGACCTTATGGTTCAAGATGATGGTCTGACGGCATATGTGGGGAGCTATTACAGGACAAGAATTGTTATAACACATTTCTTGTCCTT
>JAFEEV010000350.1 GCA_018240935.1 Pseudomonadota bacterium | reverse complement strand
CGAATTGACCACGCTGCTGATCCCGGGTTTGAACGACTCGAGCGAAGAAATCACCGCCATGCGCCGCTGGATCATGAAGGAATTAGGCCCGGACGTGCCGCTGCACTTCAGTGCTTTTCACGCCGATTACAAGCTGAACGAGCTGCCGCCCACACCGCCGGAAACATTGATCCGGGCGCGCAAGATCGCGCTGGATGCCGGATTGCATTATGTGTACACCGGTAATGTGCATAACATCGAAGGCGATACCACGACTTGTCCCGGCTGCGGCAGCGCCGTCATCGTGCGCGATTGGTATGAAATCAAACAATATCACGTGACCGCGGATGGCCGTTGCAAACATTGCAGTACCCCGATCGCAGGCCGTTTTGAGCCGTTTACCGGGCAATTCGGCAGGCAGCGTATTCCGGTCAGAATCGGAGCGGCGGCATGACGACAGTAAAAATTCCAGTTGACGGTATCGAGCTCAGCGGTGAATTGGTAGTGCCGCCCGCAGCGGCGGGTGTCGTGTTGTTTGCACATGGCAGCGGCAGCAGCCGTTTCAGTCCGCGCAACACTTATGTCGCCAAAGTGCTGCAACAGCAAGGCATCGGCACATTGCTGTTCGATTTGCTGACGCGTGCGGAAGATCAAGACTATGCGCAGCGTTTCGATATCGATTTGCTGACGCAGCGCTTGCTCGCAGCAACGGCCTGGTTACAGGCGAATCCCGCGACCAAACCGTTGCAGATCGGCTATTTCGGCGCCAGCACCGGAGCAGCGGCAGCATTGCAAGCGGCCGCCGGAATGCAAGATGCGGTGACTGCCGTGGTATCGCGCGGCGGACGCCCCGATCTGGCGGGAGAATCCACTTTAAACCGGGTGACCGCCCCAGTGCTGCTGATCGTCGGCGGCGCGGATTACGGCGTGATCGAGTTGAACGAACGGGCTTACGGCATGCTGAAATGTAAGAAGCAGCTGAGCCTGGTGCCAGGCGCGACGCACTTATTCGAAGAACCTGGTACTTTGGAACAAGCGGCACAGCTTGCGGCGGACTGGTTTTTGCAGTATTTGCATGAAAAACGGATTCGCCAGTAAATGTCGCGAAACTTTGAGAAATTATTTAAAGTTAAACTTTTGATAATGATTACTCGGAGAAAGAAAGATATAAACCAGTCTTAGGGAAGCGCGATTAGTCAGGGCATATATCCGCAACCAAGCGTAAGAGGCTGGGCGCTACCGCCAAATGAAATTAGTTTCTAATAGCCAAACAATCAAGCAATGACTTCGGGCGGGCGCTAGGCTGTGCCGTTTTTGTGCAGTAGAATACGCTGCAAAAGCGCTCCCGGGGCTGAAATTTCAGCATTATCCAGTTAGCCGGATAGCCGGTTGCACCCAACGGCGCAGGTGTTGTCAAAGTAACCATTCCATTCCTATCGTAAAACCATGATTGAAATCATTGCAGCAATGGCCCGGTGGTCGCAACTGACCGCCAATTTGATTCTATTTGGCAGCTGTGTCTTTCTGGCTGTGATCTGGCAACAAAAAAGCATTCTGGAAACACCTTGGATGATGCGGCTGGAGAAGATGTTTCCCTGGCTCGCGGGCGTCATCATCGCCGGATTGACCGGCATCCTGGCGACCACCACCAGCGACGCCACCGGGGATGCCGCCAATGCCTGGAATCCGGCAGTCTGGATGGAAATCGTGCAGCAAACGCAAATCGGCCATATCTGGGCGGCGCGGATGTTGTTGGCGATTGTGCTGTTTTTCGCAGTGGTGAAAATGCAATCGTCCAGTCGCACGCGCGGCCACTATGTTCTGTGGGCGGCGCTCGCGGCTTTACCGCTGATCGCGGGCACTCTGATGAGCCACTCCAGCGCCGATGAAATGTCGTTCACGGCTATCGCGCCATTCGCGATTCATATCCTGCTGGCGGGAATCTGGTTTGGCGCGTTGCCGGCGTTTTTGCTGATTCTGTTCAATTTGCGCAAGGAACTCGGTTTCACCGCGATGCAAACGGCCGTCGATTACCTGAAAAAATTCTCCGCAATCGCGCTGCCGGTGATGGTTTTGCTCATGCTCACCGGTGTGATGGTGACGGACCGCCTGGTGGATGAAAAATACTATGCCTTGGTCGCCAGTGCTTACGGCTGGCTGTTGAATATCAAACTCACCATTCTGGCGGTCATTCTGGTGATCGCCTACCAAGCGCGCAATCGCTGGTTGCCGCTGCTGGAACGGGGAGAAAACAATCAAAGGGGTGAAGGCAGCGCGCATCTAAGGCAATGGGTGCGCATCGAATTCGTGCTGGCGCTGCTGCTGGTGCTGTTTGCCACCATTCTGGCCAATACGCTGCCGGCTAAACACGCTATGGTCGAGAACTGGCCGTACCCATTCCGTTTTTCGATCGATGCGACCTGGGATCAGCCGGAAGTGCAGGATAAAGTATGGTCGGGCGTTGTGCTGTTTGTGCTCGCGCTGGGTGCGGTTTGGCTGGGTATCCGCCTGCATTGGCGCCGCGCGGTGAAGATTCTGGTGCCCGGCGTGCTGGGCATCAGTTCGCTGGCGCTGGCGCTGCCGCCTCTGGCAGTCGAAGCGTTTCCGGAAACATATAAGAAACCGACGGTGCCGATCGACGCCATTTCCATCGTCGCCGGCGCGCATCTGTTCGCGGAGAATTGTGTCAACTGTCACGGTCCGCAAGGCAAGGGCACCAAACCGGTCGCCGATCCCGACCTGCGCGATCCGACCGATTTATTAACTCAGCAACACACGGCGAAATACACCGTCGGCAACGTGTTTCACCAATTGTCGCACGGCATCCCGGGAACCGAAATGCCCGGGTACGCGGACAAGTTGTCGGAAGAGGAACGCTGGGATCTGATCAATTTCCTGCACGCGATGTCGCGCGGTTTCGATGCGCGCTTGCTTGGCAGCATGATCGCTCCGGAAATGCCGGCGATTGCTTCACCCGTTTTCAACTATACCGCCAGCGACGGCTCCAGCGGCAACCTGAAGGATTTCCGCCTGCAAAAAAATGTGCTGATGGTATTGTTTGCCTGGCCGCAAGCGAAAGACCGCTTCTTCCAGCTGGCGGCGTCGTATGACCGCATTCGCGATCTCAACACCGAAATACTGGCGGTGCCGATTCACCCGTTGACCGATGAACAATTGCAGCAAATCACCGCAATCGCGCCATTCCCAGTCGTCACCGAAGGCTGGCAGGAAATCAAGGATACCTACTGGTGGTACCGGCGCGTCCGGGTCGTGCCGGACTTATCGGGCAAAGGCATGTTCCCGCAACACATGGAATTTCTCACCGACCGCTTCGGCTACCTGCGCGCGCGCTGGGTAGCGCAATTCGAAGGATTCGGCTGGCAAAACGTCGGCGCGTTGACGTTGCAGATCACGCAACTGAACCAGGAAGGCGAAATCATGCCGCCGCCGGGGGAGCATGCGCATTGATTTTTCATCAATACTGATAATTTTTGCCAAATTTCCTATTGATAAGAATTAATGCGGTATCGCATCTCCAATCTGCATGCATTAATAAGATGTAATGCAAGCAGACTTACTTCATTTGAAACTCAATGCTTCACCTACTAACATTGGTTTATATTTCTTCCGAAATCTTCAGTTAAATAGTTTGTTTCCATCTTAATCACCGTAAAT
>JAFEEV010000034.1 GCA_018240935.1 Pseudomonadota bacterium | reverse complement strand
TCTGTTGGGGAGATTGCGAGCATCTGTCCGGGACCGCCCTTGGCGTTGATCGGGAGTGGCAATAGCGGTGCAATGGTATATGTTGGCGGGTATGGGGATCAACCAAGCTGCACAGAATCGTGGTGGATTGACGAAAAATAAATGAGAATTTTAATATTCTATTGATTCTTTTTATGTCATGTACTTATTAAGAGATATTAATGTTAAGCAAGAAAAATATGAAAACAGAATTAGTTCTACCCGGTATTGATGCATTGCATTCATCTGCGTCGGAAGCGTGTGCGTTGCTGAAAATATTGGCAAATGAAGACCGGTTGCTCATTTTGTGCGAGCTTAGCAAAGGAACGCGGAATGTTGGGGAACTGGAGGAGTTGCTGGGTATTCATCAGCCCACGCTATCGCAGCAACTGACCGTACTGCGCGAAGAAAATCTGGTGTCGACGGAGCGCAAAGGGAAATATATCTATTACAGCATGGCAAGTCTCGAAGCCGCTAAAGTTATGGAGACTTTGTTCAGTTTGTACTGCAAAGATCATCCGTGATCAATCTTCCGGGCGAAGCTTTCGCCGCTTTGCTGATTTTAATGAAAGCAGCCGACTTGCCCATTATCTTGCCGGGCCGAAACTACAGCAAGGATTTGCTGTAGTTTCTATGGGTGTGTTGGTAGGGATAATTGCCTGATTATCGGGGGGTAAATTACGGATAAAGATCAAGCTCAATTCAGCATGATTTCGCGCAATTTTTCTTCCAACGGCGGGCGCAAGCCGGTTTTGCGAGCTTCTTCGATTGCGACTTCGGGATCGACACCTTTACTGATGCGATAACTTGCCCACATGGCGCTGGCTCTGTTACCCGATCCGCAATGAATCAGCACCGGTGTTTGTGCCGACTCAATCACTTTGGTGAATTCGGCGACTTGCTCTTTCGTGATGCCGGCAACTGTCGTCGGAATGTTGACATAGGCTATGCCGACGGAATCAACCAGTCCTTTTTCTTCAGCAGTTCCTTCATTTTTAGTGCGTAAATCAATAACCGTTTTGAAGCCTGTGGCTGCCAGCGCTTGCACGCCGCCATCGCTAATCAATCCGGATATGGCGATTTGTTCCGTAGCGCGGCTGTAATTTTGTACTGGAATTACTTGATGCGCGAACGGCACCCGGCCCCCCGAAGCTTGTGTTAGGCCGGTAAACAATATGCCCGTCAGCGCCATCAGAATGATAGAGTATTTCATAGAAAGCCCCGTATGCTGTGTTAAATGAAAATGGTTTTTTCATTGTAGCCGGACTGAATAATGAAGTACACAGTATTTCTGCCGATCCCGGGCGGTTGAGGAGTGTAAGGCGATCGGATAATTTTTATCAAAGGTGACGCTTATGCCGCATGAACACGATTTAGCAACCAACCCGGCGCCGGCATGGCATAACTTATCCGCGCAGCAGGTGAAAGATGTGCTGATGAGCGGAGATGCCGGATTATCCGCCTTGGCGGCGGAGGAGCGTCTGGCGCGCTACGGCGCAAACCGCTTGAACCCGCCGCAATCGAAGAGCGCCGTTATACGGTTTTTATTGCAATTTCATAATGTACTGATCTATATCCTGCTGGTTTCGTCCGTGCTGACAGCATTTCTCGGTCATTGGGTCGATAGCGGCGTGATTCTGGGCGTGGTGGTGATCAACGCCGTCATCGGTTTCGTGCAAGAGGGCAAAGCGGAAAAAGCACTCAACGCGATCCGGCGCATGCTATCGCTCAACGCCACAGTGCTGCGCGATGGCCAACGCATACAACTTGCGGCGGAGCAATTGGTGCCCGGCGATATCGTCCTGCTGCAATCCGGCGACAAGGTGCCCGCCGATTTGCGCCTGCTCAACTGCAAGAATCTGCGCATCGAGGAAGCGGCATTGACCGGAGAGTCGGAAGCTGTGGAAAAATCCCTTGATGCGGTTGATGCCGCGACGGCTATCGACGACCGGCGTTGCATGGCTTATTCCGGAACGCTGGTGGTGTACGGCCAGGGATCGGGCATAGTGGTCGCTACCGGTCAGCAGACCGAGATCGGCCGCATCAGCCAGATGATCGCGCAAGTCGATAAGCTGGCTTCGCCGTTATTGCGGCAAATGGCGGTTTTTGGCCGTTGGCTCACGCTGGTGGTGTTATCGCTGGCAGCCGGTATTTTTGTCTATGGATGGTTATGGCGGGATTATCCGCTCAACGAAATTTTCCTGGCCGCGGTCAGTATGGCAATTGCGGCCATACCGGAAGAGCTGCCCGCCATCATGACGATCACGTTGGCATTGGGGGTGCAAAATATGGCGCGGCGCCATGCCATTGTGCGCAGGCTCCCGGCGGTGGAAACGCTTGGCGCCGTGACGGTCATTTGCACCGACAAAACCGGCACGCTGACGCGCAACGAAATGACCGCGCGGCGCGTAATGACCGCGGACGATCAATGGCAGGTCAGCGGTGCGGGATACGCGCCGCAAGGCGGCTTCAGCCGGCAAGAGGAACAGATTCAAGTTGCCGGTCATGCCGATTTGCAGGAACTGTGCCGCGCCGGGTTGCTGTGCAATGATGCCGTGTTGCATCAACGCGGCGATAACTGGGAAATTGACGGCGATCCCACCGAAGCCGCGCTGGTGACATTGGCCATGAAGGCGGCGCTGGACCCCGCACGGGAGCGTGCAGCGCTGCCGCGCATCGACGTCGTTCCTTTTGAGCCGGAACATCGTTTTATGGCGACACTGCATCACGATCCGGCCGGGCATAGCCTCATTTATGTCAAAGGCGCGCCGGAAAAGGTGTTGACGATGTGCAACTATCAGCGCAGTCAAGGGGAGGATCGCTCGCTGCAGTTCGATTTCTGGCATGCCAGAATACGCGAAGCGAGTGAAACCGGGCAACGCGTGCTTGCAATCGCCAGCCGCATGATACCGGCCCGGCAGCAGACGGTGGGCTTTACCGATGTGGAGACGGGTTTAACCTTGCTTGGCATGGTCGGCATTATGGATCCGCCGCGCGACGAAGCCGCCGCCGCAGTCCGGCAATGTCATGCCGCAGGCATCGGCGTCAAAATGATTACCGGCGATCATCGCATCACTGCCAGCGCAATCGGTGCAAGTCTTGGTATCGGCGATGGCCGGCGCGCGTTGACCGGAATCGAACTGGATAATTTGGATGATGCGCAACTGCGGCAGGCGGCTGCGGATGTCGATATTTTTGCCCGGGCCGATCCCGGGCATAAGTTGCGCCTGGTAACCGCGCTGCAGAATAACGGCGAAATTGTCGCCATGACCGGAGATGGGGTGAACGACGCGCCGGCGTTAAAGCGTGCCGATATCGGCGTGGCGATGGGACAGAAAGGCACCGAGGTGGCCAAGGAAGCGGCTGAGATGGTGCTGACGGACGACAACTTCGCATCGATCGCACATGCCGTGGAAGAAGGCCGCACGGTCTACGATAATATCCGCAAAACGATGGTGTATGTGCTGCCGACCAACGGCGGCGAGGCCGGTTTGCTGATTTTGGCCGTTATGCTGGGAATGGCGCTGCCGATCACGCCGTTGCAAATTTTATGGATTAATATGGTGACGACGGTGACATTGGCGATTTCACTGTCGTTCGAGCGCCCTGAAACGAGCGTGATGACGCGCCCGCCGCACGATCCGCATGCGCCGGTACTGTCGGGATTGCTGGTGTGGCGTATCGCGTTTGTCACGCTGCTCATGATCGGCGGCAGTTTTACTCTATATTTCTGGGAATTGGCGCAAGGTTCGAGTGTGGAATTCGGCCGCACCGTGGTAGTGAATGCGCTGGTGCTATGTGAAATCACCTATTTATTTAATTGCCGCTATTTAATTGCATCCGTATGCACGCGCCAGGGTTTGCTGGGTAATCGCTATGTGTTGCTGGCAGCCGGTTTGCTGCTGTTGTTGCAGTTATTGTTGACGTATTGGCCCGCGATGCAGCAACTGTTCGGCACCGCCGCACTGGATGCCGCAGCTTGGGGGCATATCGTTGCGGTCAGTTTGTTGTTGTTTTTGCTGATCGAGCTTGAAAAATACTCGCTGCGCTGCAGAGGGGTGAAGAATTTATGAGGGGTCAATTTATTCAGTTAGGAATACATTGACCCCGTTTTGCCGTTTGGTTAGCGACTATGTTTTACAACGCCGCCAGGAAGGCGGCGAGATCCGCTTTTTCGCTTTCGGTCAGACCGATATTGAAGCGGGTATTGTAAAACTCGACGACGGATTGTAAATCCGCAGCGGAGCCGTCATGGAAGTAAGGCGGACGGGAAGCGACCGCACGCAGGATTGGCCCTTTGAAGCGGCCGATGTCCTTCCATTTACCGGTGAGCAATGCGCGGCCCGGGTCGGTGGTTTTGACGATTTCGCCGGTCGTTTTGTTTTTCAGCGTGTACAGCGGCATATCCGGCGTGCGGCGCGATGCATCGGCAACCCCGATGTCGAGCGGCATCGGGGTTGAGTGATTACCCGAATTCGGTGTGTTATGGCATGTTGTGCAAGTTCCTGGTAATACGCTAACTCCCAAATCATCGTTAATGCCTTTCACTCCTTGGATCATGATTGGTTTGCTATTGAACAGCGTTTGGCCGCGCGCAATGGCCGCGCGCGCGCTTCGGGTGCTATGCGGCGATTTGCTCGTGTTGTAGCGGTTCCAGCTGTCATAGAGCGACACTGCGTTAGGGTTGAAAGGGGCATGGGTTTTGTAATCGCCGGCCAAGGTATCGTTGATGCCGAAATAATATTTTTCCCTGGCGTACGCTTTAGGACCGCCGTACGCATTTTCTGCCGTGAGTGTGCCGGCTTCATTGTCTTCAATTTGCGCAGTAAATAATCCGGTTTCGAATGCGACGATCGCGTCGCGCTCTTCATCGGTCAGATCGCGCAGCGCTTCGGCATGGCCTCGTGTGGCGTGATTCGCTTGCGTTCCCAGATCAAACGATACCGGAGAAAAACAAGTGGGCGCGCCATAAATACAATCGCTGGAGCCCGGTTGCAGGGTTGTTTCGCGACCATCCCACATGACCGTGCTGAGAAACTTCAGATTGGTCGTCGGCATCGGGCGGCGGAACAAAGACAGTTCGGTTTCGCTGGCGAAGCCGTACGGATCGTCGGCGTCGATCAACTCGAATTCGGCGTCGCTGGGAATGCCGATTCCCACGCGGATATTGGCTTTTTTTATCAGCATGCTGTAGGCGGCGCGGCGCTTGTCAACGGTTGTTACATCGGCAAGCGGGGAATTGGCGCCGTCCACCAAGCGAAAGAGCGGATCCAGGCCTTTTGTTTTATCGAAGAGTTTTTTCACCGCCTTCGGCGTGATTGTCCATCCTTGGTCGGGTGCATGGCAGGAAGCGCAACTGCGGCCGTTCGTTCCGATACTTTTGAAAAACGGATTGTCAAGGTCGATAAAGCCTGCGGTACTGAACGTGGCATCTTTGCCATGACTATTTTCCGAACTGAACATATTCGGTAAGCGATTGCCATGATGGCCGCGACCGTCATGATCGTCTTTGGCGAATACCGTTGCCGTCAGCATAAAAAATAATGCGGAGATTATCGGTAATCTCGCGGTGTTTCTGTTGTACATCAATTTGACCCTCTTTATGAATAAAAAAAGAGCTAAATTTTTCTCAAAATTTAGCTCAACGTAATGCTCAATAGCTGCT
>JAFEEV010000349.1 GCA_018240935.1 Pseudomonadota bacterium | reverse complement strand
TTTATAGTGCTAAGCTGCGGTTTTTCGTAAAGGAATTTACCTTAGGATAGAGGAATGAGCGGCTTCTTGACGCGATGGGCGAAATAAAAATAAATGAGTGTGCTGGCAACCGCAGCAAAGAAGCACCACACCGAAGCGAAGGTCTCCAGGTAAGTGAAATAGGCGGCGAAGAAGCCGATCGTGATGATGATGCCGGCGATATATAAGTGCTTGTAACTGGAAAAAATGAACGGAACGCAGGTTGCCAGCAAATATAAAACGATAACCAGCTGATAGTTGCCGACATGATGCCGGTAATTGATACTGTGATGGATAATTTCCGCAATAATCGGTTCGTTCACTAGGCCGATGACGGTATAGATCGCAAGTCCGATACCCGCTAAGCCGATCATTGCGATGATTTTCTTACGTAAATTGTCAGTTTCTGCACGATAAACGGCGAATGGTGCAAATAGCGGCCAGATAATGCCAATGAATGTGCCATAAATATTACTCAACCAAAATTGTGATGGTGATGCATCGCTGTGCGCCAGAGTTACCCAAAGCAATCCCTCTACCAGTTGCTGAACAGCGAAAATGAGCGGAATCAGCGCAACCGGAATATCCTTGGAATAGACGGTCTTCCGGATTGATGCGACGCCGGCAACCAAAAGCGTTCCACTGACGATAAAGCTTGCTTCCGCTGAAAAACACATTGTAATTACCGGTTTGTTTTATTGGTCAGATTGTTTCTATTGATGAATTATGAGACTTTGCGGCGCCGGATAATAGGTGGTTATAAGCATCGGTTTCATCGGTTTTGGTGATGGCGTTATTAATCCGAATTCTGATAGAATGCGCAATTCTATCAAAGTGTCAAGCAAGGAAGAGTCATGGCTTATGTAGTAACTGAAAATTGTATTAAATGTAAGTATACCGATTGTGTGGATGTATGCCCGGTGGATTGTTTTCGCGAAGGCCCCAATTTTTTGGTTATCGATCCCGATGAATGTATCGATTGCACGCTATGCGTTGCGGAATGCCCGGTGGAAGCGATTTACGCGGAGGATGATGTGCCAGACGAACAAGTGCATTTCATCGACTTGAATGCGGAATTGTCTAAAAAGTGGCGTCCGATCATTGAGAAAAAAGATCCGCTTCCGGACGCCGATGAATGGGCCAGTGTCAAGGATAAGCTGGATCAATTGAAACGTTAAACAGCGCTGGCGGTAATCAAGATACCGCATGTCTGACACCCCGCAATTTCCGCAAGTATCCCTTTCCGAGGTTTTTAAGCGCATCGATGCCGGTACGACGGTTGTAACGCCGAACCGGCGGCTTGCTTTGGCGCTTAAAGAAAAATTCGATCGCGAGCAAATCAGCCGGAAAATGACGACCTGGTATTCGGCTGATATTCTGCCGTTTACCGCGCTGATTGAGCGTATTTACCACGATGCGCTGTATACGCGGCAATCATCCAAGCTGCCTTTGCTGCTGTCCGCAACACAGGAGCAGGCGCTGTGGGAATCAGTCATTCAATCTTCCCCGGCAGGAAAAACGCTATTACGCATTGCGCAAACAGCGCAAACGGTGCGCGAGGCGTGGCACTTGGCGCATGCATGGCAGCTTGTTCACCGGCTGGACGATTTTGATTCGAATGAAGACGGCGGGGCTTTTCTTGATTGGATAACTGCCTACCGCGATAAAACGGCTTCAGCACGGCAAACCGATCATGCGCGAATTTGCGATTTGATCGCGGAACGCTATCCATCTCTGCACGTTAAAAAACCGTCGCTACTGATTTGTTACGGTTTCGACATTTTTACACCGCAACAAAATGCCTTCCTAAAAAAACTGGCAGCCAGCGGCTGCACCGTATTGATGGCTGACTTAGCCGTGCGGCATCGGCGGCCTCCGTCCGTTGCCAGTCGCATGCAGTACCTCAATAGTCTTGAAGAGATCGAACAAGCGGCGCTGTGGGCGCGATCCAGATTGGAACGAGCAGGTGGCGATGTTCGAATCGGTATCGTGGTGCCGGCATTGGGCAATTACCGCAGCGCGTTGTTGCGCACCTTTTCTGCGGTCATGCATCCCGATATCCGTTTTGCTTTGCCGGGAGTTCCGCGTCCGGTGATGCCGTTTAATATTTCGCTGGGTTTGGCATTAACATCTTTTCCGTTGATTGATGCGGCGTTGGTAAGCTTGGCACTGCTGGATCAGGCTGTGGAATTCAATCGTGCCAGTCACTGGTTGCGATCGCCTTTTCTGGCGGGCGCGGATAGCGAAATGGAACAGCGTGCGTTGCTGGATGCGCGCATACGCCGGTTTGCCGAACCGGTCATTACGCTGGAGCGTTTGTTGGCGCTGGTGAAACAAGCGGGGGGGCAAGCGAGTTGCCCGCTGCTGTTCCAGTGCGTATCGGCGATGCACACGTTGCGTCAGACGCAATTACCCCGATCGGCCAGTCATTCCGTTTTTGCCAGAATCATCACGGAGGTATTGCGGATTGCCGGTTTTCCCGGTGAACGCAGTCCGGATTCCATTGAGTATCAGACATTTCAGAAATGGCAAACGCTGGTGGCGGATTTTGCTGCCTTGGATCACGTGATCGCGGTTACAAGCTATCACGAGGCGGTTGGCCGGTTGAGAAGAATGGCGGGTGATACGTTGTTTCAAGCGGAAACTCCGCAAGTGCCAATTCAGATTCTGGGTGTGCTGGAAGCGGCGGGAATGGAATTCGATCATGTGTGGGTCATGGGATTATCGGATGAACAATGGCCGCTACGCTCCCAACCCAATCCGTTTCTGCCGCTGGCGCTGCAACGCAAGGCAAAATTACCCCTGAGCTCCGTGCAGGAAGCGCTGGTTTATTGCCAGCGCTTGACGCAAGGCTGGTTATCGGCTGCACCGGAAATCGTTCTTAGCTACCCCAAGTTCAGCGACGATCGCGATGGGCATGAATTAAAACCCAGCCCGCTGATTCAGGCAATTGCAGAAACTGAACCGGCCGTACTACCGATGGTGCGGCATCGCGACAGGATCATGCAATCCTGCGAGTTGGAGCGAATCGAAGATGATCAGGCGCCATCACTGGACGGGCAAACGGCTGCGCGAGGAATCAAAGGCGGCACGGCGGTTATCAAGGATTTTGCGGCATGTCCATTCCGCGCTTGGGCCAGGCACCGCTTGCGTATCGAAAGCCTGGAGACGCCGCGCACCGGTTTGAACGCAATGGAGCGCGGCTCGCTGGTGCACCAGGTGCTGGCACAGGTGTGGCAGCGCTTGAAAACCAAGGAAGCGCTCGATGCCATCGGCGATCACGAACTTGATTTGCTGTTGGCCGGCATTGCCGGTGATGCGGTTTCCGCGCTGCAGCAAGTAAAACCGGTTGCGCTTTCAGGCCGCTTTGCACAGATTGAGCAGCGACGATTGGTGCGCTTGACGCGTGAATGGCTGAATGAAGAGAGAAAACGCGACCATTTCACCGTGATCGCAGTCGAGGAAAAACAGACCATTCATATCGGCGATCTGGTATTAAACGCCCGTTTGGACCGGATCGATGAATTGGCGGGCGGGCAACGGCTCATTATCGATTACAAGACCCGGAAGCAATCGATTCAAGCGATGACCGGAGAACGCCCGGACGAGCCGCAATTGCCGCTATACCTGGTGACACAGGAAGCGCGGCAACCAACCGCGGGCGTGGCGTTCGCCGCCGTGAAGCGGAGCGATATGGGGTTTGCAGCGATCGTGCGCGATGCGGAATTGTTGCCTGGTAGCAAGGCCTTCTCGCAAATCAACGGGTGCAAACAATATCGTACATGGGAAGATCTGGTTGCCGCGTGGCGGCAACATTTGACCAATCTGGCGGCGGGTTTTTGCAGGGGCGACGCCCAAGTCGATCCGAAGAATTTTCCGCAAACGTGCGAATACTGCGATATGCAATTACTTTGCCGCATACATGAGCGGATGAGCGCGCGGGCAGGTGCGCAGGACAGTGAAAATGACTGACTCCGCGCAGATTCCCGATGCCGCTGAGCGCCTCCAGGCACTCGATCCCGCACAATCATTTATCGTGCAAGCGCCGGCCGGTTCGGGCAAGACGGCATTGCTGATTCAACGCTATCTCCGCTTGCTGGCTTTTGTCGATGCGCCGGAAGAGATCGTGGCGATCACGTTTACCCGCAAAGCCGCCGCAGAAATGCGCACGCGTGTTTTGGCCGCGCTGGAAACGGGGAATCAGCCTGCCGGTGCTGAAACGGCTCATGAAAAACTCAATCGTGAATTGTCGGCCGCGGTGTTGCAGCGCGACCGGCAAGCAGGCTGGCATATCGCCGAGAATCCGGAACGCTTACGGATACAGACGATTGATTCCTTGTGCGCGGCATTGACGCGGCAAATGCCGGTGTTGTCAAAATTCGGCGCGCAGCCTGAAACGGTCGATGACGCTGCGGATTTTTATCTGCAAGCGGCGCAGGCCACGCTGGATTCGATCGAACACAATCCTGCGATAGCGCGGGATATTGTCTTATTGCTCGAACATCTGGATAACGACAGGGCGCGCGTTGAAGCGTTGCTGGCCGGGATGCTGGCGCGGCGCGATCATTGGCTGCGCCATCTGCATATCAGAACGCGGGAAGAACTGGAGTCAGCGTTGCAAAATTCGCGTCAAGATGCGCTGCAATTTGCGTTCCGGTTATTTCCGGCGGAACTGCAAAATGAGCTGCTGGCATTGCTGCGTTACGCCGCTGCGAATTTGACCGCTGCCGGGAAATCATCAGCTGTTACGCTTGGTAACACATTGGATACGTTATCAACCACCGATGTCGCGCAATGGCAGGGTATTGCGGAATTACTGCTGACGCAAAAGGGCGATTGGCGCAAAAGAGTTTCCGAGAAGGAGGGTTTTCCGGCCGGTGGCGGCAAGGCTGAAAAGGATATAGCAAAAGCGTGGAAGAACCGCTTGGAAAATTTGCTGGAGATACTCGCGCCGCACGATGCGCTTCGTCAGACACTGCACGATACGCGCCAATTGCCGCCAGCGCATTATTCCGATCAGCAATGGGAAATATTGGGAGCGATCACGCGCTTGCTGCCGTACGCGGTAGCGCAGCTCAAAGTTATTTTTCAGGCGAGCGGCAAAGTCGATTTCTCGGAAGTGGCGCAGCGTGCATTGCTCGCATTGGGTGATTCCGAATCTCCGACTGATCTTGCATTGGCATTGGATTATCGCATCAAGCATTTGATGATCGACGAGTTTCAGGACATCTCTATCAGCCAGTTCACCTTGATCGAAAAACTCATTGCCGGCTGGGAAGCGGGGGACGGGCGCAGTTTTTTTGCCGTCGGCGATCCGATGCAATCGATTTACCGTTTCCGTGAAGCGGAAGTCGGGTTATTTTTGCGCGCGCGCAATGCCGGAATCGGTTCTTTGACATTGCGGCAGCTAACCCTTCGCGCGAATTTCCGTTCGCAGCGCGGCATTATTGATTGGGTGAATACCACATTTGCACGCATCATGCCGGATTGCGAAGACATTGCAACGGGTGCGGTAACGTATGCACCCTCGATTGCAACGCATGGCCAGCTTGCCGGCGATGCCGTGAGAATCCATCCTTTTCTGGCCAAGGATGAAGCGGCGGAGGCTCGGCAAGTTGTTGAAATTATCGCGCAGACACGCCGTGACCATGCCAACGGCACCATTGCAATTCTGGTACGTAATCGCAGTCATTTATTGGAAATCATCGAGCAGATCAAAGGCGCCGGTTTCCGTTTCCGCGCTATCGATATTGAGTTGTTGCATCACAAACCGGTGGTGCAGGATTTACTAATGTTGACCCGCGCTTTGATTAATCCGGCGGATGCGGTTGCTTGGTTCGCGCTGTTGCGCGCGCCTTGGTGCGGTCTTTTGCTCAAGGATATCACGGCATTGGCGGAGAATAATCCCGATGTGCTTAACAAAGAAATCACCGTGTGGCGATTGATCAGCGATGAGCGTTGCTGGCGGGGAGTTTCAGCCGATGCCATGGTGCGCTTGCGCCGCATCCGGGAAGTATTGAGTTCTTGCATGAGCAACCGGGAGCGGCAGGGATTGCGCGTGACGGTAGAAGCTGTTTGGTATGCGCTGGGAGGCCCGGGATGTTTGAATCCGGCTGCGCAAAACAGTACGCGAGCAGTAACTCGTCTGGATGATGCGATGATTTATCTGGATTATTTGGCGAGTCAGGAAGAGGCCGGTAATATCCAGGATCCGGTAAGTTTTGAAAATGGATTGGCGGCACTGTATGCATCTCCCGATCTGGATGATGATGGCACATTGCAAATCATGACGATCCATAAAGCCAAAGGACTCGAATTTGATACGGTTGTTGTTCCCGGATTGGGCCGGGCTTCGCGCAATCGCGACAAACAATTGCTCAAATGGATGGAGCAGCCGCGTAGCCGGATTGCCGGTGAAAATAGCGGAGGAATTCCTGATTTGTTACTTGCGCCGATTCAGGAAGCCGGGACGGCTTTCGATTCCATTTATACGTGGGTGGAAAAACTCGATTGGGACAAGGCGCAATTTGAAGCGGATCGTTTGCTGTACGTTGCTGCGACACGTGCAAAGAAATTTCTGCATTTGCTGGGTCATGTGAACGGGATTTCAGCAGACGGTGGACAAGCGGTTCCATCAAAACCATTATCGGGTTCATTGCTCGATAGGCTCTGGCCGGCCGTGCTGCCTGCTTATAGCGCTGTTGCTGTGAATCTTTCCACGTTGAAGAATAGCCAATCAGAAGATGAAGCAGGAGAAATGACTGGTAATTGTGTCAGCGATCAGAGTATCCATAGACTGAAAACTGGTTGGACATGGCCAGATGCACCCGAACCGGTCGAATGGCAAGTGCTTCATGAACAAAAAGCAATTCCAGCGGAAATCGAGTTTTCATGGGCCAGTGAAATGGCGCGGCATGTGGGAAATGTGGTGCATCGCTGGTTGCAGAAAATAGCCGAAGATCAAATGTGCAACTGGAATACCGCACGCATAGAAATGATGCGGGAGCAGTTCACACAGAATTTGATTGCCGGCGGGATGAATGGCAGCCATAGTGAAATAACATTTGCGGTCGAGCGTATTGTTTCCGCTTTGAGCAATGCGGTCAGCGATAAACGCGGACAATGGATTCTTGGGCCTCAGCAATCGGCGCAGAATGAATTGAAAATTACGGGTATCGCCAACGGTAAATCCATGAATTGGATAATCGATAGAACATTCTGTGATTCCGATGGAGCTCGCTGGATAATTGATTATAAAACAAGTAGTCATGAAGGTTCGGCGCTGGAGGATTTTCTTGATCGTGAGCAAATCCGTTACCAGCATCAACTTAATCATTATGCGCAGCTCATGCAACAAATCGATCCACGACCCATAAGATTGGGAATTTATTTTCCATTAATCAATGGCTGGCGCGAGTGGTGAAAATTGAGTGCGCTGAACAGTAATCTGAATCAATTACAAAGAAATTTTTCAAAAAAACCGGGGAAGTGAGGTTATGAATTAATCCTTGTAGATAAAGGGGAAATAGGGTGTTCT
>JAFEEV010000348.1 GCA_018240935.1 Pseudomonadota bacterium | reverse complement strand
CAATACCACGTCGCCCTGTTCCAAGCGGGAATGAATCGCCGGTGCATTGATCTTGCGCACTTTGCCGGTATGCATCAAGTCGATGCCTTGAATCACGCCACAAGGACACGCAGTGACGAAATTTCCGCTGGTGACGCGAATAGCGGCGTTGGCCATCGGCGAATTGGGCAGGCCCATCGATAGTTGGGCGGCGATTTCGTGATGCACGCGCCCAACGGCTTCCTTGACGCATTGCAATGCGGCAGGATCGGTCACGCGCATGCCCATGACTGTTTGCGTTTCCAGTTGCGATTCGTCCAGACGCAATTGAATTTGCGGGCGCGCGCCGTGCACCAGCACCAGACGGACGCCGAGGCTGGCGAGCAGGTTGACGTCGTGAATAAAATTGACAAAAGTTGCGTTCGTGACCATTTCGCCGCTGAAGCCGATGACGAAGGTTTTTCCTCTGAACGCATTGATATACGGAGCGACCGAGCGGAACCAGGCGACAAATCCGGCGGGTGTGTTCATGGCGGCTGAAGTTGTTAGGGAATTTCTGTTCATCGGATCGATTAAAAATCGCCCCACAGGGTTTGTATTGCGGCAATCGCCGCCAAAGCGGCGCTTTCGGTGCGCAGGATGCGTTTTCCCAAACGTACCGGAATGAAGCCGGTGTGCAAAACGGCTGCTTCCTCTTCCGGCGTAAACCCGCCTTCGGGGCCGATTACGAGCGCCAGGTTTGCGGCGGCAGAAGGTTTTGCAATGCCGTGCAAACTTTGCGTGGCTGCCGGAGAGAGCATGAGGCATAGATCGTGCGGCGATTTGTCCGCTTTTTTCCGGCTCAACCACTCCGGCAGCGCCATCAACGGTGATACGTGAGGCACATAATTTCTGCCGCATTGCTCGCACGCGGAAACAACGATTCTTTGCCAATGTTGCTGACGCTTGCTGGCGCGTTCTCCGGATAGGTGCACAATGCTGCGCGCGGTGGAGACCGGTTGGATGTGCGTCACGCCCAGCTCTACTGCTTTTTGTATAATCCAGTCCATTTTTTCGTTGACGCAGATCGCCTGCGCAAGCTCGATAAATAGCGGCGATTCCCGGTCAATGTCGCGATAAGCGTCGACCAGAACCGTCGTGCCGGATTTGCTAACCTGTTCGATGTGCGCCGAGAACTCGCCGCCCTGGCCATTGAACAGCGTAACTGCATCGCCTTTTTTCAACCGTAACACTTGCGCGGCGTGATGCTGATTGGCATCGGATAACGCGATGAACTGTCCGGCGGAGATTTCCGCGGGGTGATAGAAGCGCGCGTGCATGATGGGAGTTTAGCCGGGGTAAGTAAGCATTTCGATAAATAGACTCATGATAATATAGCACGTTATGCGTCCGGCATTGTCAGACCGCTGTTTAGCTGTGGAACGCGGCAAGCTGGAAAAGCGATTTTCAAGAATATCATCCAATGTAGGAGAAAAAGTATGGCAAGTTTGGAAACACCGGTCTGCGATTTTGGCTGGAAAGCAGTGGACTTTGATTTATTGGGTGTCGACGGCAAGCGTTATAACCTGGCTGCGGCAAAAGGGGAGAACGGTTTGCTGGTGATGTTCATCTGTAACCATTGTCCGTATGTGAAAGCGGTGCAGGATCGCATCATTCGCGATGTGAATGAATTGAAACCGCACGGCATTAACGCCATCGCTATCATGTCGAACGATCCGGCCGATTACCCGGAAGATTCGTTCGACAATATGGCGCTGGTGGCGAAAAAACTGAATTATCCTTTCCCGTATGTTTGGGATGAGACGCAGGAAATAGCGAAACGCTATGGCGCGGTGTGCACACCGGATTTTTTCGGATTCAACAGCAAATTGGAATTGCAGTACCGCGGACGGCTGGACGCATCGCGTAAGGAAGCCGCGCCGCCCGATGTGCGCCGCGATTTGTTCGAAGCCATGCTGCAGGTGGCCAAAACCGGTCGCGGTCCGGCGGAACAAATTCCGAGTATCGGTTGCTCGATCAAGTGGCGTGCGGAGTAAATGTGCTGGAAAAAGTGATCACGGCGGTAAGAGAAGTTGCGCAGCAAGTCATCATGCCGCGCTATTTACAAGTAGACCGGCAAATCAAATCGGACGGCAGCTTTTTCACCGAAGCCGATGTCGCAGCGCAGAAAGCGTTGCTGGAAAGATTGCAAGCGATTCATCCTGCCGCTGCGATGGGCGAGGAGATGAACGAAGAGGAGCAGAAGGCGCAATGGATCAAGGGGCAGTCCGGATTGTGGAGTGTCGATCCGATCGACGGCACGTCCAATTTTCTCAACGGATTGCCTTACTTTGCCATTTCGGTAGCCTTCATGGAGCAAGGAAAGAGTGTTCTGGGCGTGATTTACAACCCGGTGACTGACGAGATGTTTTATGCCACCAAAGGCGGTGGCGCTTTTTTGAATGGTGTTGCACTACCGTTGAAGAAACATGTGCCGGCATTATCCGGTGCGATGGCCAATGTCGATTTGAAACGGCTGGACCGGGAATTTGCCGCCCGGGTGGCGGCTTATCCGCCGTTTGCCTCGCAGCGCAACTTCGGTGCATGCGCGTTGGAATGGTGCTATACCGCCGCCGGTTATTTTGATTTGTATTTGCACGGCGGGCAAAAGCCGTGGGATTACGGCGCAGGTTCATTAATTCTCGCTGAAGCGGGCGGGCATATGTGCGGCTTCGAACAGGATGATTACTGGGCGGGGTCGCCGTGGCAGCGATCCGTGATTGCGGCGCTGAATCCCGGATTGTTTGCGCAATGGCGCGATTGGGTGCGCGCGAACCGGAAAAGATAGGCCGTTTAAATGAAAATTATCATTCTGGGGGCCGGTCAAGTCGGTTCATCGGTGGCAGAAAGCCTGGTGAGTGAGGCCAACGACATTACTATGGTCGATATCGATCCGAAGCGCTTGGCGTTATTGCAGGATCGTTTTGATTTGCGCACAGTCGCCGGCAATGCTTCGCATCCGTCGGTACTGGTCAGTGCCGGTGCGCCCGATGCGGATATGGTGCTGGCAGTCACCGAGCAGGATGAAACCAATTTGGTGGCATGCAAACTGGCCGCCACGCTTTTTAATACACCAACTAAAATCGCGCGTATCCGCTCCACCGAATACCTGACACACCCGGAAATTTTTTCGCCGGAAAACTTTTGTGTCGATTTTGCCATTTCTCCGGAACAGATACTGACCGAATATATCGAGAAATTGGTCGAGTTTCCCGAAGCCTTGCAAGTGCTCGATTTTGCATCGGGGAAAGTCAGTCTGGTCGCGGTGCGCGCATTGAAAGGCGGTTCATTGGTCGGGCAGCAGTTGCAGCAATTGCGTAAACATGTCCCCAATGTAGACACCCGGGTGGCGGCTATTTTCCGTAAAGACCGGCCGATTATTCCGGAAGGTGATACCGTCATCGAAGCGGAAGACGAAGTATTTTTTATCGCCGCAACGGAAGATATCCGTACGGTGATGCGGGAACTGCGCAAAATGGATAGGCCGGTCCGGCGCGTCATGATCGCCGGTGGCGGGAAAATCGGCAAGCGTCTCGCGATGACGCTGGAAAAGGATTATCAGGTCAGGATCATCGAGCGTAACTATCAGGCTTGCGAACGCTTAGCCGGTGAGTTGAGTAACGCACTGGTGCTGCATGGAGATGCAACCGATGAGGATCTGCTGGACGATGAAAATATCGCCGAGATGGATTTGTTTTGCGCGCTGACGAACGACGAAGAGAACAATATTATGGCCGCGCTGCTGGCGAAGCGTATGGGAGCGCATAAAGTTATCGCTTTGATCAACCGGCGCGCATACGTGGATCTGGTGCAGGGCAGCCGCATCGATATCGCGATTTCGCCGGCGCAAGTGACGATCGGTTCGTTGCTTGCCTACGTGCGACATGGGGACGTTGCCGCGGTGCACAGCCTGCGGCGCGGCGCGGCGGAGGCATTGGAACTGGTTGCGCATGGCGATGCGCGATCGTCCAAAGTGGTCGGGCGCAAGATTGAAGAGATCAAACTGCCAAAAGGTGCAACGATTGGCGCAATCGTGCGCGGCCTGCCGAGATCGGAAGAGTTGTTCGGCACAAGTCCGGCTTCCGGACAGGAGACGGAATCACCGGAATCGAGTCACGCGGTGCGCGTCATCATTGCGCATCACGATACGGTGATCGAATCGGAAGATCATGTGATCATATTTGTGATCAACCGCAAAATGATCCGTGAAGTGGAAAGATTGTTTCAGGTGAGCGTCGGCTTTCTGTAGCCAATAACCCTATGAATCGTTTGTTTGCTGTTGTTAACGTGCTCGGCAAGTTGGTGCTGATATTTGGCCTGACCATGTTGATTCCGCTGGGGTTGGCGCTATGGAGCAATGACGGCACGCACGTGGTCTTTGGAAAATCCATCGTGGTTACACTCGGCAGCGGGTTGATCATGTCGATTGCGACGCAGCGCTTTAAACGCGAATTGCAAACAAGGGACGGTTTTTTGCTGGTTGTGCTGGTGTGGTCGGGACTGCCGGCGTTTGCCATGTTGCCGCTGCTGTTGCAGCTTCCGGAGCTGAATATCAGCATGGCCTATTTTGAAGCGGCTTCGGGTCTGACCGCAACGGGCGGCACAGTATTGTCGGGCCTGGATGCGCTGCCGCCCTCCATTAATTTATGGCGTGGCGAGATGGTATGGCTTGGCGGTATGGGATTAATCGTATTGGCGGTTGCGATTCTGCCATTGCTGGGTGTGGGCGGGCGGCAACTGCTGAATGCCGAGATACCGGGGCCGATGAAGGAAAATAAACTGACGCCGCGCATCGCTGAGACTGCGAAGGGGCTGTGGTCCATTTATGCGTGTTTGACATTGGTTTGTATCGTTGCTTATAAGTGGGCCGGTATGAATTGGTTCGATGCCGTGATGCATGCCTTCACGACTTTGGGACTGGGTGGATTTTCTTCGCACGATGCGAGTTATGCTTACTGGGATTCGCCGCTTATCGAAGCAGTCGCAATCCTGTTCATGTTGATCGCCGGGATAAATTTTGCCACGCATTTTCTAGTATGGCGGGCCAAGAGCCTGATTTTTTACTGGCATGATTCCGAAGCGGGGTGGTATGCAGTGATCGTATTTGCAAGCTGCTTGGGATTGGCATTTTATTTGTGGTTTTCCAATGTCTATACGGAACCGTTGACCGCATTGCGTTATGCCGCTTTTAACGTAGTTTCGGTGGCGACGACCACCGGCTACAGTAATACCGATTACAGCTTGTGGCCGATATTTGTTCCGCTTTGGATGTTATTTTTGTCGGGGTTTTGCACCTCTTCCGGCTCCACCGGTGGTGGAATCAAGATGATACGGGCGCGAATCTTGTATCAGCAACTGTATCGTGAAATTATTACGATCATGCATCCGAATGCTGTCATTCCGGCCAAATTGGGTAGAAGCGTGCTGGCGAATCGCGTCATTCTGGCGGTACTGGTATTTCTATTCGTGTATACGGCGAGTATCGTGCTGATGACGCTTGCTTTAACTCTCAGCGGACTGGATGTTATTACTTCCCTTTCTGCCGCAGTGGCCTGTATCAATAATCTGGGGCCAGGACTCGGCGAAATCGGTCCGGCAACTACATACGCATCGTTGACAGACTTTCAGACGTGGGTTTGCAGCTTTGCCATGCTGTTGGGCAGATTGGAGTTTTTTACAGTGCTCGCTCTATTTACACCGGCATTCTGGCGGAAATAGAATTTAATGCGGTATGCGGGTTTTATAAGCTGTTGGCAATTTTTCTTGAGGAGTATGGGTGGATAATACCGGTGTATTGAAAGGTATTAAAGTCATGGTGATCGATGACAGTAATACCATCCGGAAAAGCGCTGAAATTTTTCTAAAACCGTTCGGTTGTCAGGTTATTTTAGCGGAAGATGGATTTGAAGCGATGGCGAAAATTGTGGAAAACCAGCCTGATATTATTTTTGTTGATATCACAATGCCGCGGCTGGATGGCTATCAAACATGCAGACTCATTAAGAATAATCCGATTTATCAATCGACTCCAGTAGTCATGCTATCCAGCAAAGATGGGCTGTTTGATAAGGCGCGCGGCAGGATGGCGGGATCTAATGATTATCTGACAAAGCCATTTACCGCAGAGGGTTTATTGAGCATAATACGGAGCTATACTTTGCAGTCAAATTGAGTAGTAAATTTGAGGGTGAAAATGCAATTCGGATCTTCCATTGAGTTTAGTAAGAAGATTGAGTTTATTTTGAAGATACTCGAAGATTATTCTCTTAGTGTTTGTATGTGAAGTAGAATCAGGCATGTCATAAATAAAAACCCCCGATAGTTCAGAGGAGATTTTATGACAAATGACTTGACTTTGGACCCCAAGGTCGACTAGCCTGAGAGGTGTAGTTAAATTAGAAGGGAAAAGGAGTTTAATTTAGCTGCCGAAATTTTAAGCAGTACTAATTAATTAGTATTAGAAGCAGTAGAAGAAAAGAGAAGTAGTTTTGATTAACAGATAGGAGGTAGAAAGATGGCAACAACGTATGGCACAACGAGTAGCGCGTCGAGCGCGAGCTATGACATGTCGCTGTGGTACGACTCGAAGTACTACAAACTGGGCATGGGCACCATGCTGCTGGTAGCGATATTCTGGATCTGGTACCAAAGGACATTTGCGTATTCACACGGAATGGACTCGATGGAACCGGAATTTGACAAAGTATGGATGGGACTGTGGCGGGTACACATGACCCTGATGCCTTTGTTTGCATTGGTAACCTGGGGCTGGATACTGAAGACCCGTGACACCAAAGAGCAATTGGACAACCTGGACACCAAATTGGAAATCAAACGTTATTTCTACTGGCTGATGTGGGTGGGTGTTTACTTGTTTGGTGTTTACTGGGGCGGCAGCTTCTTCACCGAACAAGATGCAAGCTGGCACCAAGTGATCATCCGTGACACGAGCTTCACGCCAAGTCACGTGGTAGTGTTCTACGGCTCATTCCCGATGTACATCGTATGTGGTGTAGCATCCTACCTGTACGCGATGACCCGTCTGCCACTGTACAGCCGCGGCACATCATTCCCGCTGGTAATGGCGATTGCAGGCCCATTGATGATTCTGCCGAACGTTGGTTTG
>JAFEEV010000347.1 GCA_018240935.1 Pseudomonadota bacterium | reverse complement strand
CGCCGCGCCGTTGAAGGTGAGTCCGCCGGTGGTCGACGTGGATAACGCCAATGTGGCGCCTGCGGCCACCAAAGTATCCTTTGTCGTGATGTTGACAGCCGTGGTGGTGTTGGCGAGCGTGATGGCTTCGATATTTTTTACGTTGTCAAAATCATCGGCTGCGGTAAAAGCGGTGTTGCCGGTCAAGGCAACCGTGTCCGTTCCACTGCCGCCGTCGATCATATCACTGCTGGTCAAACCGGAAACTGCGGCCAATGTGAGCGTATCGTTACCGGAATCTCCCGTCAGAGTGTCGTTGCCCAAACCGGCGGTGATGCTGTCGCTACCGTTGCCGCCGGCCAGCGTGTCGTTTCCCGCGCCGCCGGTGATCGTGTCGCTACCCGCGCCGCCGGTAATATTGAAGGCGCCGTTGGTTTCCGCCGCGCCATTAAAGGTCAGCACCCCGGCGTTGGCGGCGTTCGATAACGTCAAGGTTGCACCCGCCGCTACCAGCGCATTCACCGTGGTGATGGCAACGGTGGTGTTCACCATATCAGGCAGCGCAATGGCTTCGATATTGCTGACATTGTTGAATTGAGCGGCGGTGACGGCTGTTGTACCGGTCAGTGTGACGGTATCGATCCCTGCGCCGCCGTTGACAGTATCCGTGGTCAGTCCGGTGCCGGCGGCAAAAGTGAAGGTATCATCACCGGCGCCGCCGGTGATGTTGTCGACTCCCGTGCCGCCGGTGATGTTGAATGCCCCGTTGGTCTCGGCGCTGCCGTTAAAGGTCAATATGCCGGAATTGGCGGCATTCGATAACGTTAACGTGGCGCCTGCCGCCACTAAAGTATCCTGCGTGGTGATCGCAACGGCGGTGCTGGTGTTAGCCAGCTTGATGATTTCGATATTCTTGACATTGTTGAAATTGGTCGCCGCCACAGCCGTGTTGCCGGTCAGCGCGACGGTATCCGTTCCGCTGCCGCCATCCACCGTGTCGGCGCTGGTGAGACCGGTTCCTGCCGCGAATGTAAACGTATCATCGCCCGCCGCGGTCGTGATGCCGATGGTGCCGGTGCCCGCGGTAATATTGAATTTGCCGGTAGCACCCGCGATCGCGCCGGTCAATGCCGACCCGATGAATCCCGTCACCGTTACGGTATCGCCATCGGCAACACCAGTGATCGCAAGATTGGACGCGCCTGCCGTGATGGCAATACCGTCGTCAACCGTATTGTCGGCTACGGCAACACCGATCGTGCCACTGGTTGGGTCTGAAACGGTCAGATTGCCGGTTAAATTCGTAATATTGACGGCGCCCGCCGCAGCGCCGCCCGAAGTGATCGTCAGCGCCACGTTATTGGCCAGAGCGGCGGCATCGATACTGACGGTATCGGATGCCGCACCGGCGGCGGCATTCACGGATGCAGCGGCCGATCCGGTGGCGATGCTGATGCCGTTATCGGCGGCGTTGGCCGTGGTTACGGTCAGCGCGCCGCTTAACTGGGATGCCGCCAGATCGCCTACCAAACTGTTGACCGTCAGCGCCGAAGCACTCGCCGCTGCTATGGTCAGTGTCGTATTTTGCGCCAGTGCGGCGGCGTTGACGGTGACGGTATCGCTGGCATTGTTCGCAATCAGGTTCAGCGCGGCGGAACCGGTGGTGAAGGTGCGCGCATTGGTGGTATCGTCGCCCAATTCGTAGGTCTCGATATTCGCTAACGCTGTCACCGCGCCATCGCCGGCAATGGTGATTTTTTCATTACCAGCAGCCGTAATGGCGCCAGTGAAGCTCTGATTTTGCGCTGCGGTGAGCGTGACCGCCGCACCCGTTGCCAGCGTCAGCGCTTCGACATTGCTGATGGTAGCGCCGCTGATATGCGCGCCGGTGTTCAAACTGAGAATGTCGTCTACGGTATTTTCGCCCGTGATCGCGCCGGTGTAAGTGAGCGCGCCAAGGTTAAATGTAATGGCATCGGATGCCGAGTTCGCCGTGATATTGGTGTCCGCGGTTGTGACGGTGATCGTGCGCGCGTTGGTAGAGTCGTCGCCGATAACATAATTTTCCACATTCGCTAATGTCGTAATGGCGCCGTCGCTGACGATCATGATCTTTTCCCCATTCGCACCAACGCCCGGTGCTGTGATCTTGCCGGTGAAGAGTTGATTTTGCGAAGCCGATAGGGTGACGTCATTGGTGCCGGTGACACCGGTCGCATCGAACGAAAGATTGGGGAAGTTAATCACGATAGCGGCTGCGATGCTGGAGCCGTCTTGCACACTTAACGTATTATTGCCCGCGCCGCCGTCCAAAATGACCGATGTCATTGCCAGCGGCGTCCAACTGGCCGCGGTTGAAATGGATAGCACATCATTCGCCGTAGTGCCGGTGAATGCAGTGGCGTTGGTCGGTAAGTATGAAAAAACGGTAGTAGCCGAAGAACCGTCATCGCCCCCGGAAGTGGGCGGAAGCACTGTCAGCGGATCGGGTATTCCGTCGCCGTTGACATCGCCCACAATGGCACTGGCGGCTGCGATCGCGCTGGCTAGCGCCAATCCCGTTGTGCTGATTACCGTGTCATGCACATTACCCGCTTCAGCGCCGGTTCTCATGGCTGCTGCAACGTTGCCGGCAACAATCTGCACAGCTGCGATGCGCGCAAGTACGATAAGTTTGTCCGCGCCGTCTTCACTGGCGCGGGCGGCTTCCCGGTTCAAGTGCGCGATCGTTTGCGAAGCATCGCTAAGCACAGCGCCTATTTTGAGCAAAACAGCGTGATCGGTGCTTGCGGTTATCGCACTATCCTCAATGATTTGCGCAATGACGCTGCTGCTTGTCAAATCAACCGCGCCGGTATTCTTCATGAATACGGCCGCCAACATTTCGTAAGCGAGATTAAGCGCGGTGTCTTTATCCGCTGCGGCGCCTGCGCCATTCAATAACGCGGCGATCTGACCGGCGGTTATACCGGTCTGCGCCGCTGCGCTATAGGCGGCCAAAGCATGAGCGGCTGCAGCCGCACCGGTATCGGTGCGGATTGCTTCTTGAATCGGATCGAAGT
>JAFEEV010000346.1 GCA_018240935.1 Pseudomonadota bacterium | reverse complement strand
GTCATCGCCATGTTGTCCGCCACCGGTATTATTATGCGGACGAAAAAGCGGCGGGTGCGCGGCAATTCACATGCGTCATGAAATGCCTGCGGCTCGTGGTTTTGAGCACAAATTGCCGGTTTCTTCGCGGGATACGCGACGAAGATTCGCATAATGACGTGGCATCTTTGCATCCGCGTAATACAATAAGCGCTTCATGCGTTTTACGGTACAGCGACTGGAGCTGAGTAAAGGAATTCAATGACTGAGAGAAATAATAGCGGTTATTTGCGCCGGCGCATGCCGCCGCCATCGTCTTGCGCCGCCGGTTGATATGCAACCCGGCATTTTGCCCGTGACGCCGCCCGATGCGCCGATCATCGCAACATTGGCCGAGACGATCTGGCGGCGTCACTATGTGGACATTATTTCAGCAGCGCAAATCGATTATATGTTGCAGCAGCGTTACCGGCCGGAATTGATCGGGCAGCAACTGTCGAATCCGGATATCTGGTGGCGCAAACTGACTTTGAATGGCGCGATTATCGGTTTTTCCTGTTGCATGCGTACCCGCAATCCGGGTGAGCTCAAAATAGATAAGCTCTATATTCACCATGATCATCACCGCAAGGGCTATGGTGCTCTGCTGGTTGCGGATGCGATTCGGATCTTGCGGGAGAATCAGCTGCGCTCGCTGATTCTGACCGTCAACAAAAATAACCGCAGCGCGATTTCGGCTTACCGGCATTATGGATTTGCCATTACAGGTGATAGTATTGTCGACATCGGTAATGGTTTTGTCATGAATGATTATTTGATGACACTGGAAAAATTAAACCGCGCAGCGGATTGATCTATGAAACTGAAATTCACCAAAATGCAAGGCTTGGGTAACGATTTTGTTGTTCTGGACGGTATCAATCAAGCCATAACGCTGAACCGGCAGCAGATCCGCAAACTGGCCGACCGCCATTTCGGCATCGGTTGCGATCAGGTTTTGCTGGTCGAAAAAGCCGAAGGCCAGGCTGATTTCCGTTACCGCATCTTCAATGCCGACGGCGGGGAAGTCGAGCAATGCGGCAACGGCGCGCGTTGCTTTGTGCGCTATGTGCACGATCACAAATTGACGCAAAAAAATGAAATTCGCATCGAAACGCTCAGCGGCGTAATATCGCCAAAATTGGAAATCAACGGAAATGTGACGGTCAACATGGGGAAACCCATTTTTGAGCCGGACCAGATTCCTTTCGTTGCTGATAAACGCGAGCTGACGTACCAGCTTGAATTGCAAGCTGAACCGGTGACCATCAGTGCCTTATCGATGGGTAATCCGCATGCCGTGCGGGTTGTGCCGGATGTCGACAATGCGCCGGTTGATACCGAAGGCGCGTTGATCGAGTCGCATCCGCGCTTTCCGAAACGGGTGAACGTCGGTTATTTGCAAGTGATCGATCGCGGTCATATCAAACTGCGTGTTTATGAGCGCGGCGCAGGTGAGACGCTGGCGTGCGGAACAGGCGCTTGCGCTGCGGTGGTTGCGGGCATCAGCCTGGGATTGTTGGATCATCGAGTCAAAGTCAGCACGCGCGGCGGAGAGTTGACGATTAATTGGCAAGGAAACGATGAGCCGGTTTGGATGACCGGTCCCGCAGTGACGGTATTTGAAGGTGAAATTAATTTGTAAACAATTGAGGAATCATGATGAAACCGGAAGAAGTCGCGCAATATTTACAGCAGCATCCGCAATTCTTCAATGAATATGCCGATTTGCTGGCGGATATTCAAATTTCCCATCCGCAGGATGATAAAGTCATTTCATTGAATGAGCGGCAAGTCATTTCATTGCGGGAAAGAAATCGCGTATTGCAGGATAAATTGCTGGAGTTGATCAGCTTTGGCGAAGAAAACGATGCCATCGGCGAGAAAATGCATCGGCTGGCAATCGCGTTGCTTGCCGTTTCCAGTTTGGATGAGCTTTTCAATGCGTTGTACTTCAGTTTGAAGGAAGATTTTGCCGTTCCGCTGGTGGCGCTGCGCCTGTGGAATTTTTCCGGCAGCGCCGGATCGCACGCGGAATTTACGCTGGTCAGCGACGATGTGCGCACAATTGCGGAAAGCTTACCGCAGCCGTATTGCGGTAATCATGTTGCGGATGAAATCAAGCAATGGTTTGGCGAAGGCGCCGAGCATTTGCACTCGTTCGCGATGATTCCGCTGAATACCACGCGAACCATCGGTTTGCTCGTTCTCGGCAGTCCCGATGCCGAGCGGTTTTACCCGGAAATGGGCACACTGCACTTAAAACGCTTGGGAGAGCTGGCATGTACGACGATAACCCGCTACGAGCAAGCGGAAACTGCGAGCGCTGCAACCTCGCAAGATCATGCAACCCATGAGCAGCAAACCTGAATCGCTGGCTGCCGAATTCATCCGCCATCTCACGCACGAGCGGCGCTTGTCGCCGCTGACCGCCAAAAGCTACAGCCGGGATATTCGCATCCTGCTGCAGTTTGTTAATAAAGACGATTTAGCGCAGGTGCAGCCGCAACATATCCGGCAGGTCATGGCGCAACTGCATGGCAAAGGGTTGCTGGGCAGAAGCATCGCGCGCATGTTATCGGCCTGGCGCAGCTTTTACCGCTATTTAATCCGCGATCACGGTTACCGGCATAATCCTTGCAATGGCCTGCGGGTTCCCAAGTCGCCGCAAAAACTGCCGAATGCGCTTTCTCCCGATGAAACCGTGCAGCTATTGGCTTTCCCGGCGGACCATATCTTGACGGTGCGCGATAGCGCGATGTTCGAGTTGTTCTATTCTTCCGGTTTGAGATTAACGGAACTGGCGCAACTTAACCCGGCCGCTATAGATTTCGCCGAGGGAACGGTCAAAGTGCGCGGTAAAGGCGGTAAGGAGCGCATTGTGCCGGTTGGCGATTTTGCGTTGCTGGCGTTAAACGCATGGTTGGCGCGGCGTGCTCAGATCATCAAGCCGGGGGTGTCGGCGCTTTTCTTATCGCAGCATGGTGACGCAATCAGCGTGCGCACCATCGCTCATCGTTTAAAAGGCAGAGCCCGGCAGCAAGGCATTCATCAAAATGTGCATCCGCATATTTTGCGGCACTCCTTTGCTTCCCATTTGCTGCAATCCAGCGGCGATTTGCGCGCCGTGCAGGAAATGCTGGGGCACGCGCATATTACCTCCACGCAAGTTTATACCCACTTGGATTTTCAGCATCTGACCAAGATTTACGATACTACGCATCCGCGGGCAAAAAAGCGCGGCTGACTTCCCGGAATCAGCCTGGTTTTATACGTTATAATGCGATTTTTGTTACGAATTGAACAAATTTCATGACCACAATAGTTTCAGTAAGGCGCGGCCATCAAGTGGCGCTCGGCGGAGATGGGCAGGTAACGCTGGGTGCGGTAGTCGCCAAATCCAGCGCGCGTAAAGTACGCAGGCTTTATCACGACAAAATTCTGGCCGGGTTCGCGGGCGGCACTGCGGACGCTTTTACATTGTTTGAACGGTTTGAAGGCAAATTGGAAGCGCATCATGGCCATATCATGCGCTCTGCCGTTGAGCTGGCGAAAGATTGGCGCACCGACCGGATTCTACGCCGGCTGGAAGCCATGCTGGTGGTTGCCAACGAAGATGCCACGCTGATCATTACCGGAGCCGGCGATATTATCGAACCGGAACTGGGCATTGCCGCGATAGGCAGCGGCGGTTCTTATGCGCTGGCGGCGGCGCGCGCGCTGCTGGAAAACACCGATTTGCCACCGCAGGAAATCGTGAAAAAGGCGCTTACCATTGCGGGCGATATCTGCATTTATACCAACCAGGATCACATTATCGAGACCATCGGCTGGCCGTCTTAAAATTGTGCAAGATCGTTCAGAAACCGTGCTTGACCGGACTAAAACTCTACTGAATCACATTTATCACAGAAGTTAGAAACCATGTCGCAAATGACTCCGCAGGAAATTGTCCATGAACTGGACAAACACATTATCGGTCAGGATGCAGCCAAGCGTGCTGTGGCCATCGCCTTGAGAAACCGCTGGCGCCGGCAGCAGATTGCCGATCCGTTGCGCCAGGAAATCACGCCGAAAAATATTCTCATGATCGGTCCGACGGGTGTCGGTAAAACCGAGATTGCGCGGCGTCTGGCAAAGCTTGCCAATGCGCCTTTTATCAAGATTGAGGCGACTAAATTTACCGAAGTAGGGTATGTCGGACGTGATGTCGATTCGATCATCCGCGATTTGGCGGAAACCGCCATCAAGGAATCGCGCGAAAATGAAACCCGCAAAAAACAGCCATTGGCGGAAGACCGGGCGGAAGATCGCATTCTCGATGCGTTATTGCCGGCCGCCAGGGATTTTGGTGTTCATTCGGGCATGGAAGATCAGGACAGCGCGACACGGCAAAAATTTCGCAAAAAGTTGCGCGAAGGTGAGCTGGACGACAAAGAGATTGAAATCGAAGTAGCCGCATCGCGCGCCAGTATGGAGATTTTTGCGCCGCCGGGGATGGAAGATCTGACGTCGCAAATTCAAGGCATGTTCCAAAATATGACCGGAGAACGGAAGAAAACCCGCAAGCTGCCAATCCGCGAGGCGAGAAAGATTTTGCTCGAAGAAGAAGCGGCAAAAATGGTGAACGACGAAGAATTGAAGCTGACGGCGATACAAAATGTGGAGCAGAACGGCATTGTATTTCTGGATGAAATAGACAAAATCGCCAGCCGCTCGGGACACGCCGGCGGAGATGTTTCACGCCAGGGAGTGCAGCGCGATTTGCTGCCGCTGGTTGAAGGCACGACGGTTTCGACCAAATACGGCATGATCAAAACCGACCATATCCTGTTTGTCGCCAGCGGCGCATTCCATATGTCCAAACCATCCGATTTGATTCCCGAATTGCAGGGACGTTTTCCTATTCGTGTTGAATTGGCCAGCCTGAGCGTCAGTGATTTTGAGCAGATATTGACGAACACCGATGCCTGCCTGACCCGGCAATACGAAGCACTGCTGGCGACGGAGGGGGTTACATTGCAATTTGGCGGCGATGCGATCAAGCGCTTGGCCGAGATTGCCTATTCCGTGAACAGCAAGACGGAAAATATCGGCGCCCGGCGGTTGCATACGGTGATGGAAAAATTGCTGGAAGATGTTTCGTACGACGCGCCGAAACACAGCGGCAAGACGATCGTGATCGATGCGGCGTATGTGGACGAGCGTCTTAAAGACCTGTCGCAAAGCGAAGATTTGGCGCGCTACGTACTGTAATCGTTATCCTTGCCGCGTTTTTCTGCGGTGGGCGATCAAACCGAACATTCCAAGTCCGGCCAGCAGCATGGCGTAGCTCTCGGGTTCGGGAACCGGTGCCAGGAGATTGACATTATCCAGCGCAATGACTTCCATCACCGGCGTAAAGTGTTCGGCGTTGATCCAAAGCGCATCCAGGCTGGAGAGAACGGCGCGTAATTGCGCATCGGTTGCAAACGCTCCGGAAAAAGTATCCGCAACCCGCCAGCCGCCGGCAACGAGCGCGGCGTCGAAATGCGTCCAGGTGGCTGGCAAGCTGTTGGTGATTTCGTACACCAGCGTCAATCCGGAGCCTTTTAATACAATTTCAGCTTCATTGGCGTAACTCGTACCGGCTACCACGTAGCGGCTATCGAATTGCAGGCTGCCGCCAAAAGCGGCGCTTTGATCGCCGAGGAATTTACCCGGAGCGCTGAAATAGGTCCATTGCGAATCGCGATCGGCGAGCGCAATGGAGTTCGCAGGCGCGCCATCCGGGTTGTGCATGGGAGCTAAACCGCTGGTGATTACCGACCAGGCGGATGAGCCGTCCGTAGTCAGTCCGGTCCAGCCATCGGCATCGGTATCAAACGTGCTGGTTGCGAGTGAAGCGGCGGCAGACGCGGAATTACTCAGGATAGTCAGGAAGCAAGCAGCTAGCATGGAAGCACGGATCATGAACATTCTCCTTGGGTGTGGTTGAAACTGTCAATGGCGTAATTTGTGGTGAATATAGTTTGAGTTCTCCTGTTTTGTCAAATAGATAAAACCGGAATTGCAGAATTAACCTGAGAAGCCGTATCGGCCCGGCTCGATATTCAGGAGCACTGTAGCTGAGACGGCATGGATGCCTATCCAACAGGGACGGTTAAGGTATAATACCCGGTTTCTCAATACTGGATTGTTGGAGGTCTCTATGCCTATCTATGAATATCTTTGCAATTCATGCGGTGCCGAGAAAGAACATTTGCAAAAGATTAGCGATGCGCCGATTGCGGCTTGCCCGGTTTGCGGCAGCAGCAACTATGTGAAGCGCATTTCTGCGGCCGGGTTTCAGTTAAAAGGCAGCGGCTGGTATGTCACTGACTTCAAGAATAACAAAACGCCGCGCACGGAAACCAAATCAAGCACGAAAGAAAATGCGCAACCCGCATCCGCAGCGGCGGATTCACCGGCAACGAAGGAAAGCAGTTCCGCGCCTGTTACGGCCGCCGATTAATCGATCTGCGGCAGCGGAATAAAATACCCTGCACGTTCCCGGGCTGCTGGTAATAGCGAAAAAATCATCCATTTCACCACTGACTACTGAATAGAATTATGCGTACAAACTACTGTGGCGCCATTAATGCCGGATATCTCGATCAAACGGTTACTCTTTTTGGCTGGGTGCATCGGCGCAGGGATCATGGCGGGGTGATTTTCATCGATTTGCGCGATCGCGAAGGGTTGGTGCAAATCGTCTGCGATCCTGACAACGTCGCGACATTTCAAATCGCGGAAAAAATTCGCAATGAATATGTGTTGAAAATTACCGGCAAGGTGAGAAGGCGCCCCGAAGGAACGATCAATGCATCGCTGGTCAGCGGTGAAATCGAGATTCTGGTGACTACCATCGAGGTATTGAATCCGTCGCTGACACCGCCGTTCCTGATGGACGATGACAACATCAGCGAAGCCGTGCGGCTGGAGCATCGTTATCTGGATTTGCGCCGGCCGGTGATGCAGTCGAATCTTCGTTTGCGGCACAAAGTAGCGATGGCGGTG
>JAFEEV010000345.1 GCA_018240935.1 Pseudomonadota bacterium | reverse complement strand
TAATCGATTGGAACCTTGGGAATATGACCGAGCCATGTACAAAAAACGCAATGAGATCGAAAGATTATTCCGCAGGCTGAAAGGATTTCGTCGAATATTCTCCAGATTGGACAAATTGGATGTCATCTTCCTTTCTTTCATCCATTTCGCTCTTATCGTTGAAGCACTTAGATAGTGTTAATAGACCCTAGCAAGAAAGTATAAATGCGCTATTTATTGTTAAATAGCGACTAACTATACTCTGGCAAGTAATGTTAGTTTCGATTAAATATCAATCAGGAGATCAAAAATGAATAAGGTGATATGCAATACATTCGGTAAGTTCGCAGCAATCGCTTCAACAAGTCTAATGTTAGCTTCAAGCGCATCTGCAGATACACTTGACTTTAGTGTATTTCCAACTGGCCCAATGGGCACTACTGTTCTGGTATTACCTCAAGCGACTATTACTTCTTTCGGCAGTAATCTTTATATCGGTGCCGCTGGTATCGATCACGAAGTCTGTGCGCTGACCGGAGGAGGCAATTGCGAAGCAGACCTAAAGGTTGATTTCTCTACTGCAGTTAATGGTCTAAGCTTTGTCGCATCGGGATATGATGCAGGTGATCACGTTGATGTCAATATATTCGATGGAGCGACGTTACTCGGCACAGTTGGATTATCTTCAAACGGCCTTGTCGATTTGAGTGCATTTTCACACGTAACCAGTCTCTATATGGATGATTCTTCCACTGGAGCGGGATTTGCATACGATCACTTTATTTTTGCTCCCGTTCCCGAACCGGAAACCTATGCGATGTTATTGGCCGGTTTAGGTTTGATGGGATTCATGACACGACGTCGTAAAGAATCGTAATATAATTGAATTCTGATTTAATTTAGAACGGGAGCTTCAAGCTCCCGTTTTTGTTTTTTCCTTGCAGATTTATCAAGAGTATTAATAATCTTTTATGCGAACACCTCTCCCAAAAAATTCTCAATCGACCGGTACGCCCGATTCGCCGCAATTTCTTTGTAGACTGTACCAAAGCCCGGGTTGCTGGCTTTCGGGTTGGTGAAGGCGTGCATGGTGCCGCCGTAGACGTGAATTTGCCAATCGGCGTTGGCGCGGGTCATTTCGGTTTCGAGTGCGAGCACTTGTTCGGGCGGCACCATCGGGTCGTCGTGGCCGTGCAGACATAGCACTTTGGCGCTGATGGTTTCGTTGGGCACATTGCCCGGCGCGAAGATGCCGTGGATGCTGATGACGCCTTTGACATCCGCGCCGGAGCGCGCCAGTTCCAGTACGCATAGGCCGCCGAAGCAGTAGCCCATCGCCGCCACCCGGGTTGCATCGACTTGCGGCAGTTGCCGCACGGCGTGTAAGGCAGCATTGATACGGCGGCGCAGCAGCGCCCGGTCTTGCGCGAATGGAGCCATCAATGCGCCGTTCCGGTCGGCGTCACCGTCGGCGCCAAAAATACCCTTGCCGTACATATCCAGCGCAAAACCGGCGTAACCCATGTCGGCGATGCGCTCCGCGCCTTTGCACGCCAGCTCGCGCCGCCCGCTCCAGTCGTGCGACACCAGCACGGCAGGTTTCGGCGCACCGGTGTCGTGATACGCCAAATAGCCTTCCAATACCGTGCTGCCGTCGTGATAATCGATCGATTTTGTCATCATGTTGCCACCTCTCGCTAAAAGCCGTGATAATCTCACGGTGTCATTTCTATTGTGTTTTCATGCAACCAAAGGAGTCATACCCATGAACCATTCAGTTAAATCCATTGCCAGCGCAGTTGCGGCGCTATCGCTCTGGGCCTTGTCCAGTCAGGTTTCCGCGCAGGATTTCCCGACGCAAAAAGTGCTGCCGCTGGAATTATCAACCCAGGCGGCGATGGCGGCAATTAAAAAATGTCACGACGACGGTTTCAGAGTCAGCGTGGCGATTGTCGACCAGGCCGGTTTGCTCAAGGTGCAATTGAAAGCCGACGGCGCCGGGCCGCACACGTTGGACAGCAGCCGCCGCAAAGCCTACACCGCTAACAGTTTGCGCGACTCGACGCATAAATACGCGGTGTTGGTCGCGCAAAAACCGGAATTGCAAAGTTTGACGCGATTGAACGAGAATATTTTGTTATTGGGTGGCGGTTTTCCGATCAAGATCGGCGGTGAAGTGGTCGGCGGCATCGGAGTCGGCGGCGCGCCGGGGATTGAGTTCGATGAGGTCTGCGCCAGCGCGGCGTTGAAAGTATTAAAAGCGGACGATACTTTCGAGCGGAAGTGATTATCGCTGTTGCGTCATCGCAGCATAGGCGATGAACAAATCTTCCAGAAACAGGCGCGGATTCAGTGGATGACGCGCCAACCGCTGCCGGTTGTTTAGCGTCCGGGCGAATGCCGCGCACACAGCGGGATTCAGTTGGTTGCTTAACGTCCGGATTGCGGGCAGATGTTTGAGAAAATAGCGCACTTTGCCGGTGGTGCGGTAACTGACCAAGTCATAGCACCATTTCTGCAGCCAATTTACAACCAGCGGCAAGCTGTTTTGCTGCAACGCCTCGGCCAGCAGCAGCGGATCGAGCCGTTTGGGATCGGCAACATGCCGCACGAACTGCTCAAAATTTGCCGCATCGCCGCCTTGCGCGAGCAGTAGCGCGGATAGCGGCGCATAACCGGTGGCGGCCAGATATTCTTGCGTTTCGTTCACCCCCTGCTGTTGAAGCCAAGCGGCCGCCGCTGCCGCATCCGGCAACGGCATCGCCAATTGCTGGCAGCGGCTGCGAATGGTCGGCAGCAAATGCTGCGGCTGATGCGTCACCAAAATGAACAGCACATTTTCCGGCGGCTCTTCGAGTTTTTTCAGCAACGCGTTGGCGGCGGCGGTATTCATCGTTTCCGCCGGATAGATCAGGACGATCTTGTAACCGCCTTGATGCCCGGTCAGATAGACGAAATCGTTCAGTTTGCGGATTTGTTCGATACCGATTTGCTGACTGGCGCTTTTCTTGGCCGTTGCACCGGATTTCTCGTCGCTTTCCTCTTTTTCAGCGGTTTCACCCGCTCCGGCAGCGAATGCTTCCGGCGCGATCTGGTAAAAATTCGGATGCCCGTTCTGCTCAAACCAGCCGCAACTGGCGCACCGATCGCACGCTTGCAGATTTGCCGCCGGAGCGGTGCACAGCAGCGATTGCGCCAAGCGGCGGGCGAAATCGTATTTTCCGGTGCCTTGTTTTCCCTTGAGCAGCAGCGCATGCCCCCAGAACCGGCGGCTGTGCAGTAACTTTTGCCAAAATTCCTGTTGCCAGGGGTAAATATCACGCATCATGTAACAACCGTTGAACGGTTTGCCCGACCGCCGTTTTGACTTCGGCGAGCGGACGGCTGCTGT
>JAFEEV010000344.1 GCA_018240935.1 Pseudomonadota bacterium | reverse complement strand
ATTTGACGAAGCAACTGCATTGCTGACCGGCGACAGATTGCAAACGCTGGCGTTTGAGTTATTGGCGGAAAAGCGCTTGGCGGATACGCCGGAAACGCAATTGGAGATGATCGCGCACTTGGCGCTGGCTTCTGGTTCGCGCGGAATGGCGGGAGGTCAGGCATTCGATCTGGATAGTGTCGGTAAAATGCTGAGTTTGCCGGAACTGGAATTCATGCACATCCACAAAACCGGCGCGTTGATTCGCGCCGCCGTGATGCTGGGGGCCCGTTGCAGCAGCCGTTTGGATAAAGCGCAATTAGATAAGCTCGATCACTTCGCCAAATGTGTCGGTCTGGCATTTCAGGTAGTAGATGATCTGCTGGATACCGAAGCGACCACGGCTACTTTGGGCAAAACCGCCGGTAAGGACGCGGAAAACAACAAGCCAACGTATGTCAGCATTCTGGGCATTGCCCAAGCACGCGAGCTGGCGGAAAAATTGCAGCACGACGCCGATCAGGCGCTGGAAGGTTTCGGCGAAGCTGCGGCAAGATTGCGCCAAGTGACCGATTTTATAATTAAACGTAAATTCTAAGTTTTGTCTTCTTTATTTTTATTTTCAGGTTCTGAATGTATCCACTGCTAGATACCATCAATTCACCCGCTCAGTTACGCGAACTGGATCAAAAGAAATTACCGCAGTTCGCCAAAGAATTACGTGATTTTCTCATTGATTCGGTAGCAAAAACCGGTGGACACTTATCCTCCAATCTGGGCACGGTCGAGCTGACGATCGCGCTGCATTATGTGTTTAACACACCGCATGATCAGCTGGTTTGGGACGTGGGGCATCAGACGTATGCGCACAAGATTCTGACCGGGCGGCGCGAAGGCATGAGCAAGCTGCGCATGCACGGCGGCATTGCCGGATTCCCGCGCCGCGACGAAAGCGAATACGACGCCTTCGGCACCGCGCATTCCAGCACTTCGATCAGCGCGGCGCTCGGCATGGCGGTTGCGGCGCGTTTGAATCATACTGACCGGCGCGCCATTGCCATCATCGGTGACGGCGCCATGAGCGCCGGTATGGCGTTTGAAGCGTTGAACAATGCCGGTGTGATGGACGCGAATTTGCTGGTTATCCTGAACGACAACGATATGTCGATATCGCGGCCGGTCGGTGCGTTGAATAATTATTTGGCTAAGCTGATGTCGGGACGGTTTTACGCCACCGCGCGGCGCGCCGGTGAAAAGGTGCTGGGTGTCGTTCCGCCGGTGCTGGAATTGGCCAAGCGCGCCGAGGAGCATGTCAAAGGCATGGTCACGCCGGGCACTTTGTTTGAGGAATTCGGATTTAACTATATCGGCCCGATTGACGGTCACGACCTGGATGTTCTGGTTACCACGCTGAACAACATCAAACAACTGGACGGTCCGCAGTTTCTCCACGTAGTGACCCGCAAAGGCGCCGGTTACAAGGTGGCCGAGGAAGATCCGATTTTGTATCATGGCGTGAGCAAGTTCGATCCGAACAAAGGGATTGTCGCCAAGCCGAACGGAAAACCTGCCTATACCCAGATTTTCGGCGATTGGCTGTGCGACATGGCGGCGCAGGATTCGCGCTTGATCGGCATCACCCCGGCGATGCGCGAAGGCTCCGGGCTGGTGCGTTTTTCCCAGGAATATCCGGAACGCTACTTCGACGTCGGCATTGCCGAGCAACATGCGGTCACCTTTGCCGCCGGTGCGGCTTGCGACGGTTTAAAACCGGTGGTGGCGATTTACTCCACTTTTTTGCAGCGCGCCTACGATCAGTTGATTCACGATGTCGCCATCCAGAATCTGCCGGTGGTATTTGCCATTGACCGCGCCGGTCTGGTTGGCGCGGATGGGCCGACGCACGCCGGCAGCTTTGATTTGTCCTATTTACGATGCATTCCCAATATGACCGTCATGACGCCGGCGGATGAAAATGAGTGCCGGCAGATGCTGTATACTGCCTTCAAGCTGGATACGCCGACGGCGGTGCGTTATCCGCGCGGAACCGGCCCGGGCGTGAAAATCCAAAAGGACATGCAAGCATTGCCGGTGGGCCGGGGTGAAGTGCGGCGGCAAGGGGAGAAAATCGCTTTGCTGGCGTTTGGCAGCATGCTGGCGCCATGTTTGAGCGCCGCGGAAGAATTGAATGCGACGGTTGCCAACATGCGTTTTGTCAAACCGTTGGATGACGATTTGGTGGCATCTCTCGCCGCCAGCCACGATGTGCTGGTGACCGTGGAAGAAAACACCGTGTTGGGCGGAGCGGGCGGTGCAGTAACCGAATCGCTCAACAGTCAGCGGATTAATGTCAAAGTACTGCAACTCGGTTTGCCGGATGTTTTCATCGATCAAGGCGATCATGCGCAAATGCTGGCGGATTGCGGACTGGACAAGGACGGAATTATTAAATCAGTGCGGGCGATTCTAGCGGTGTAACTTTTCCGGAATTTATCGATCTATCGATTTAATCCGAAGTTGCCAGCAGCGGATGCCTCATCGCACAGGAGATAAACATGAATAAACAGGTCGATTTACCCATTGCCGATGTGCAAAGTTCAGT
>JAFEEV010000343.1 GCA_018240935.1 Pseudomonadota bacterium | reverse complement strand
CATCAGGTTCATCAAACCAAGGCGCACCATCGTGGTTTCAAAATCGTAACCGTGGAGCGAGGCTTGCAGAATCGCTTGCGCTTTTTCGGTAAAACCCGCGGCCAGCGAAGTGCGCACGAAACCGTCCTCGTCGGGTTGCAGATTGCCGGCTCCGGCCTTTTTCGCCAGCGTGGTGACGATATACTGGTACGCACCCAATAGGAATCCGGCCGTTCCGCAAGCCGGATCGGCGATGCGGTGCCCCAGTTGCGGCTGCATCAGTTCGGTCATCAATTTGATGATATGGCGCGGGGTGCGGAATTGCCCGTTTTTACCGGCGGTGGCGATTTCCGATAGCAGCATTTCGTAGACATCGCCCTGGATGTCCTGAAAAGCCTGGCCTTTTTCCTGCGAATCCTGCTCCATGATCGCGAAGATTTCGTCGATGGTTTTCACCGCTTCCACCAGCAATGCCGGTTTGGGGATGATGAACACGGCGTTTTTCATGTGGTGCGTAAAGTGAGAACCGGTTCCGTTCATGTCTTTGAGGAACGGAAAAACCTTGGTCTGGACGTGTTGCAACATGTCTTCGGCCTGCTTATGCTTGAATTCGCTCCAGCGCAGCGTGCGCTTCTCGATGGCATATTGCTCGGGATTGGCATGATTGCGGTATTCAGGAGGTATCCAAACCCCGGAAAATTTGGCAGCATAGGGTTCACCAGTCCACTCGGCGTCGGCCTGTTTCTTTTGATCCAATTCATCGAGCCGTTTCATGAACAGCAGGTAGGTAATCTGTTCAATTGCAGTGAGCGGATTGGAAATACCGCCAGCCCAGAATTTGTTCCAGAGCTGGTCGATCTTGCTTTTGAGTTCGGGGTTGTTTTGCAGCATCGGCTATTTGTTTTTATTTAAATTATTCAAAAAGGTCCGGCCGTTGCCGGTCAGACGGTATTTCTGCAAGCGGCTGTTGGGTTTGTCGGGCATGGTAAATTCAATCAGGCCATCGGCCAGCATTTCACGGATGCGCGCATTCAATTTGCCGGAAACGCTTTTTTGTCCGATGGCTTTGGCAAGGCCGGATTTCGATAATTCGCGCAGCGCCAATTCCTGTAAGACGCGTTGACGAATCGACTCTGGCCCCGACTCTGGCCCCGACTCTAGCCCCGCGGCGTTTGTTGCGGCGACGGGTTGCGCGTAAGGGAAAGTCACGCGCAAATAGCTTTCCCGAATTTCGAAGACCTGCGGCCCGTAGGCTTTCAGGATGCGCGGCACACCGGAACCGAGGTGTTCGACAATTTCCAGGTCGCGCAACACGCGCATCAATTCTTTGTTGCGGGGCACCGAGTAGCCGTCAAAAAAATCACTTTCAGTCACGCCGTAGGGCAAGCCGCCCATGGAGGTGATTTCCACCCGATCCGCAAAAAACTCGACCTTGGGCGTTGCGCCATAAGAGTAATCGTTATGTGCCACGGCATTGATGATCGCTTCGCGCATAGCGATGGAATCGATCATTTCGCGTTCTTGCCGTAACGGGTAGCCAATTTTGGTGTAAACGGTATTTTCCACCTTGATCCGATCCAGCATCGCTTTTAATGCCTTGACCAGGGAACAGCGGCCATAGTCACGGTTTTCAATCAGGTCAATCCGGTCAGTACCTGCATATTTGGCGATTTGAAAGGATGCGCCGTTTTCAACGGCAAGCAGGTAGGCTGCGTAGTTGGGCCTACCGTCGGGGGTAAGCAACTCCAGGTTTTTCATAAAAGCGCTATTGAGCTGCAAGCCTTTGGCATCGTAATAGATTTTGAGTTGTTCGAAGGTCAGATCATTGCGCGGGGATTCGATGCGGCCGATGGTGTTGCGGATACGTTTGCCGTAAAACGCGGCTATCATTTCCTGCGGCATCGGTTCGGAAGCGCTGCCGACTCTCAGGTAACAACCTTTTTCGGTCATGCCGTATTTTTTCAGGTAGTAGGGTTTTTCCAGTCCACCCGCGACGGTGATGCGAATAACATCTTTATCACCATGTTTTTCATGCACGATTTCAAATAACCCCATGATGGATGGTTGGATATTGTTTTTCAGCCGATCCTTGATCACGAGTTGAACTTGATCGCAATCGGGTACGCCAATGGCTTTACCGTCATCGTCCATGCCGATATAAAGCACATCGCCTTCGCGGGCATTCAGAAAAGCGATTATTTCTTTTTCAAGATGACCGGTAAGTTCGCGCTTATATTCGATGCGATGATTTTCAGTCATATCAAGCCGCCAAATTTTCGGTGAGCCGTAATATTTCGTTGATCTCCGCCGGGCTGAAAACACCGCGAATTCCCTGCGGATGAATCACCGTAAACGGCGCGCTGATCAGGTCTTTCTTCTCCACTTTCTCGCGTTCGATGATGAAATTCTTGAGCAGATTGAGGAATTCCAGTTGGCGGCTGGACAGGTTGCTGTGCTGCCGGATGAACTGATCGAACGATTCGCTGACTGTATCCGGAAAACTTTTCAGAACCTCGATACCGAGGATGTGGCGGATAAACTGAATAAAATGTGCTTTGCGGTTCCGGTAAACCTGACGCAGCAGGTTTTCGGTAATGTGCGGGTGTTCGGCATGAAGCTGTTCGGCCAGCGCGGAGATTTCTTCCGGGCTAATCGTTTCGCCGTTTCTGATTTTTTGCAGTAAAGGATTATGCGTGATCAGATTCATAATCATGGCTTCAACCATCTCGCGGTAGCGGCTGATGCTGACCGACTCATGCTGCGGGCCGAATTCGACCCTTTCTTTGCGATGAATCTCATCTTTCAAATCGAGATGTACCGGGCCGGTGTCATTCGTTTGCTCGCGGAATTTCATCAATGGGCCGAGACGAGTGTTCAATTGATCAAGAGCATCCTCCAAAGCACTCGCATCGCTTTTAGCCCAGTAGTAATTGGTTTGCGCGACACGGATCAAGTCCTCCTCGGTTTTGACGAAATTCACCGACAGCGGCAGTTCGCCGATCTGCTCAACTATGCCTTCCTTCAGGGTTTCGGCTTTGTCCTTTTCCTCGCTCAGCCTGGCAAGCGAATATTCCAATAGATCGCGCTCGAAGCGCATGGCTTTGAAGTCGGCTTCGGAAATGGTGCGAAACAGCGGTTTGATCTCGGCGCGCAAGAATTCCAGCTTTGGGTGATTCAAGGTGATCCAGAAATTTTCATCTTCGAGCCGTGCCAGTGCGGCAGCAGCCTCTTTGATGGTAACGGAGCTTTGCGGTAACTGCCCGATTTGCTGACGCAGTTTGGCGATTTCACGCTCGGCTATCTGTGTCTGCCCGGTATCGATGGCTTTTTCGATCTTATCGAGCCGCAATCCGGCCAATCGCACCGGCAGAGGCAATTGCGGTTTGAGTTCCTTACCCTTGGGTTGCAGTTTAAAGTATTCAAAATTATCCCAGCAGTCCAAAATCAGAAACACGTCTTTCTCGATACACCAAGGTTTGGGTTTGCTGGCTTCCAGCAGGCGAGTGCCGCGCCCGATCATTTGCCAAAACTTGGTGTAGGAGTACACCGGTTTGGCAAATACCAGATTGACGATTTCACGCACATCGATGCCGGTATCGAGCATGTCCACGCTGATCGCAACGCGCGGCATGTCGTTGTTGGTGAATTGATCCAGCAATCCGCCTTTACCATAAACGCGGGGATCGTCGGAAACCAGCACTTTGGCCAGTTCGCCCTTGTATTGCGGATAAAGGTTGTCGAAAATTGCTTCGATGCGGCGGGCATGTGACATGGAGGCACAGAAGAAAATAGTCTTGCCGGGCATTACACCGTTGCAATCCTTGATGCACTCTTCCATGAATTCTCTGACGATCAGAGTATTGGTGCCCTTGTTGATGACTTGATTTTCCAGCTGCGAGCCTTCGAAATTGATTTCTTCGATTTCCTTGCCTTCCAGCAGCAGCTTCTTCTGATCTTCTAGCGAAATAGTACGCTTACTGATCCCTTCTATCTGGAAACGCGTCTGGATCTTCATCACTTGGAAGCTGCACAAATAGGGCGGTACGTTGTTGACTGCTTCTTCGAAGGTGTAGGCGAAGGTGGGAATACCATCCTCACAGTGGAAGAGCTGGAAGGTGTTATGGTCGATGATATCGGTGGGGGTGGCGGTCAAACCCAGGGTAATGGTCTTGAAGTAGTCGAGCACTTCTTGATAAGTGTTGTAAATCGAACGGTGACTCTCATCGACCACAATGAAATCGAAAAAATGCGGCGATAGGTGCTGCGACTCATCCCGGATAATATTGAGCATGGTGGGATAAGTCGAAACATAGATGCGGCGGTCTTTCGCGATCAGCTTTTCGCCAACATTAGGCCAGCGCGGCTCATTGGGCATATGTTCTTTGAAAGCAGTCAGCGCCTGGTCGCGCAGCGCTATGCGATCGACCAGAAACAGGATCTTCTCGGCATGACCGGCACGCATCAGGGCATCGGCCATGGCAATACAGGTACGGGTTTTGCCGGTGCCGGTCGCCATCACCAGCAGGAAGTCGCGCTTTTTCTGCTCGATGCCTTCGAGCACCGCGCGAATGGCGCGTATCTGATAATCGCGGCCTGCAATGGCGGTATTGATCAACTCCTGCGTCAGCGGTTTGCGGTTGCGGCGGATATAGACAAAGCGTTCCAGATCGTCGCGCGTGGGAAAGCCAACGACCTTTCGTGGCGGGGCGTTTTCCAAATCCCAGAAATAGGTTTCGTGACCATTGGTATAGAAGCAGAATGGCAGCTCACCACCTACTTGCTTCTGGATGTTGTAGCAGTACTGCTT
>JAFEEV010000342.1 GCA_018240935.1 Pseudomonadota bacterium | reverse complement strand
GGTCGGCATGTTTCATCAGGCTTTTTCTGTCGATTCCGTCGCGCGGGTAAAACACAATGCCAGTGCTGGTGGAAATATAGTAATCAGCCCGGTTGTGCTTGAATTTCAGCGGTTTGTTCAATGTTTGCGTAATTTGCTGCGCCATGGTCTCAACCGATGCGGCGTCTCCGCAATCCGGTAAAATAACCGCGAATTCGTCCCCGCCCAAGCGCGCAACGATATCGGCCTGACCGGCGCAAGATTTGATGCGGGACGCCACTTCCTTCAGCAATTCGTCGCCCCGGTCATGTCCCAGCGTATCGTTGATATCCTTGAAATGATCCAAATCCATCAGCAGCAATGACAACGGCGACTTAGCGTGCTGCGACTTTTTGATTTCCTGATCCAGCAGCTCTTTGAACAGATTACGGTTGGGTAAACCGGTTAATGGATCGTAGTTGGCTTGAAACAGGATAATTTCATCTTTTTTCTTTTTTTCGGTGATGTCGGAAAACTGCGAAACATAGTAATGAGCGCGCCCGTCCGGATGCCGGATGACACTGATATTGAGCCATTTGGCATGAACCGAGCCATCCTTGCGCCGATCCCACATTTCGCCCTGCCAATAACCTTGCTGCAAAAGCTTGTACCAAATTTCCCGGTAAAAAGCTTCATCGTGCCGGCCGGAGCGGAACATCGCGGGATCTTTACCCGCCACATCCGCCAACTCGTAGCCGGTCATGCGGGTAAAAGCCGGATTCACTTGGATGATGCGATTGTTCTCATCCATCACCATAATGGCTTCATTACTCGACTGATAGATTGCCGCCGCCAGTTGCATCGAGTCACTCGCCTGTTTTTGCTTGGAAATATCCTGATAGATTCCGAGCACGCCGATAATTTCCTTGTTTGCGCTCAGCAGCGGCACTTTGGAAGTTTCTATCCAGACCGTTTCCCCGGCGGCATTGTTCAAAGCCTCTTCGTAATAAAGCATGGGATCCCCGGAGTTGATCACTTGCTCATCGTCATGCCGGTAATGATCCGCTTGTTCCTTGGTCCAGCTTAGCTCATAGTCGACCTTGCCGATGATTTCCTGCGGCGATGCCATGCCGGCATCTTGCGCAAAAATGGGATTACAACCGAGATAGCGTGATTCCCTGTCTTTCCAGAAAATACGCGCGGGCACCGTGTCAATGATCGTTTTCAGCAGATTGCGCGACTCCGCCAATTCCGTTTCTTTCATTTTCTGACCGGTAATATCGGTGATGGTACCCACATAACCCCGTACATCGCCATTCTGATCGCATTCCGCCTGGGCTTGCCCCAGAATCCAGGTGATTGCGCGCTGTTTTGTTTGAAAACGGTACTCGGAAACAAACCGCTGCCGTTGCTGCACCGCCCTATTCCATTCAGCGCTGACTTTTTCCCGGTCTCCGGGATGAACAGCCGCCATCCAGCCATGCCCCAGCGCCGCGGCGGGATCCATGCCGGCAATTTCGCACCAGCGTTCGTTCACGTACAAACACCGGCCGGCTGCATCAGCGCGGAAAATGCCGACCGGAGCGGCTTCCGTGAGGCTGCGGAAAAGCTGTTCGTTATTGCGCAATGCGATTTCCATCTGCTTTTGCCGGGTAATATCGACAAAGACACCCTGCCAGCGCGTGTTGCCATCCGCCTCGCGCTGCGGTATCGAATGACCGCGCAGCCATTTCTCGCCGGACGGAGTTTGCACTGGAAATTCGTGAAACCACGGTGTCAGTTTTTCCAGCGAATCCCGGATGGATTCCTCCAGTTCCGGTAAAACCTGGGCAGATATCATTTGAAATAGAATTTCGACGTCCGCCATACACTCAGCCGCAGCGCATCCGGTCAAACCGGCAATTCCTTCGCTAATGAAAGGAAGTGAGCGGCGGCCGCCGGCATCCACGCAAAATTCATAGACCGCGCCCGGCAGGCTGGCGACAAAATTGCGGAAACGCCGCTCGCTCGCTTGCAATTCGGTGGTCTGTTGCAGCACGGTATGTTCAAGATTCGCTTTCAACGCCAGAATCTCCGCTTCCGCCGCCTTACGCTCCGTGATATTCCGGAATATGCCACGCGTTGCAACCGGTTTGCCATCTACGCTGTACAGACTGACATTGCCTTCCACAATAATGGTTTGCCCGCTCTTTGTCAGAAAGGGTATTTCGATTAATCCGGTATGTTCCCCGGCCATGATGCGTTGCATGAATTCCCGGCACTGCGCATGATGATCCGGATGAATGACACTGAAAATATTCAACGCCGCCACTTCTTCCGGCGTATAACCCAGCGCTTCACGCCAAGCGCGATTCACGAAAAGAAGGCGGCCGTCCGGCGCAACACTCTGAATCAGATCCATCGTGCCATCGAACAATTCGCTTAATTGTTCCTCGCTAAGAACAATGGAAGCCGGAATCGCCGTATCGCTGTTTGCAGGATCTTCCGGAAGCTGATCACCACTATTCATGCAAATGACTTACAAAAAGAAGTTTCAAGCTGAGTGGATGTAGAAATACTAAATTGGCGCATAAAAAGAATAATATCTTTCTCTAAGGTACCAAAACCTTTCGATTATAATGGATAAGCAATCACTAAAAATATGGAATTTATCCTATTGAAATCCTGCAAAGAAATAGTTTTTTGTCATCATCAATAAGAAAATTCATCGCAATTAAACTATTTTGTCCCAAGTGTGAGAAAAGTCACAGCCATAATCCGGATATGAAGGTATATTCCCTCTCTGTTTTCATCTTCAAAGGTACTCAGTAGGTATTAAACTTAAAATCAGTTAGCGCAATATCGATAGAAATGTCGAAGCCGGAATGTAAAAATTGTCGTGATACTTTTACTGAGGAAGATGTTTTACATTCGACTGTAGCTGCGCTGGATGATTTTATGACGAGGCCCTTTAATCCCTATTGCTTGCAATAGGGATTTTTTTTGCCTTCGATCTAATCGATCACTAATACAGGCGTTATTGCCAGTTGTTGACTGATGGTATTGGCTGCGATTTTTGCGACGGTGTGATCGGGATAGGGACCTGCGTGGATTTTATATAACCCCTTATTCTTGGTAATACTGACGGTATCTTTGAGTGACGGAAGTTTTTTCTGCACCTGCGTAAGAAAATTATGCGCGTTATCCGGTGAACCGAATGCGCCTAATTGCAAATAAACCGCATCGTTATCCTCCAAAGGCTGCGCTACGGATGGTTTGGCGGCTGCCAATGCGGCTGAATCATCCGGCACGATGCTTTCGACTTCAACGCGGCCGCTGCCGCCTGCCAATATGCCTAATTTATACGCCGCGGTGTACGACAAATCGATCAAGCGGTCGGATAAAAACGGTCCGCGATCATTCAGACGCACAATGACGGACTTACCATTTTCCAGATTGGTCACCCGGGCATAGCTGGGCAGCGGCAGCGTCGGATGAGCCGCCGTCATCGCGTACATATCGTAAACTTCGCCCGAGGCGGTATTGTTGCCGTGATAGCGGCGGCCGTACCATGAAGCGACGCCGCGTTTTTTATACCGCGTTAATTCCGTCATCGGTTTAAATTGCTTTCCCAACGCGACGTATGGTTGCATATTGGCCTGCCGCAACGGTTCGGCCTTGGGCACGGCATCCGGCACCAGATGCAAATCGGGCGGCGGATTATCCTCCGGTCCGTCGTCCAGATAATATCCTCCCCCTTTTCTCGCAACTGAACCGGAATTCTTTCCTGCGCCCGGTATTGACGCAACCCATTTGTCTTTTTGCTTGGATGCGGAAGTACCGGGGTGGTGCGGCGTGCTGCTGCACGCAGTCAGCACGGCCAAAACAGCCACGGATGCCATGCCGCTTGCCGGAAAAGTTCTCAAAGGTAAATATTTGCGTACTTTCTGGAATCTGGAATAAAGGCTTCTCATGTCTTTACTAATTTAGGATGTGTCTGAATACTCATCAAAATACCAAAACCGAGCAACATTGTCACCATCGACGTGCCGCCATAACTGATCAGGGGGAGCGGAACGCCGACGATCGGAAGGATACCACTTACCATGCCCATGTTAACGAAAATATACGTACAAAAAGTCAGCGTAATTGAACCGGCAATCAATCGTGTAAACTGCGTCGACGCGTTGGCGGTGATCACCAGACACCGTCCGATCACCAGCAAATACAGCAGCAGCAACACGGTATTGCCCATCAATCCGAATTCTTCGGAAAATACGGCAAAAATAAAATCGGTGCTTTGTTCCGGCAAAAAATCCAGCTGCGTCTGCGTACCGTTCTGCCACCCTTTACCGGTAATTCCGCCGGAACCGATCGCGATGGAAGATTGGATCGTATGATAACCCGCACCCAGCGGATCCTGCGAAGGATCGAGCAAAGT
>JAFEEV010000341.1 GCA_018240935.1 Pseudomonadota bacterium | reverse complement strand
TTACTGAATATCACCGGCAAAACCAGGTGCGGTATCGGGCCGCTGCCAGGTATCATCTGACCGAAACCAATACAAACCGCTTCGCCATCGCGTTCGTAGTATCGGGCCGCTGCCAGGTATCATCTGACCGAAACGGAAATCCCTGAGTTGGCTGTAATCGTTGAAGAAACCGGCTAAGTCGATGGAGGCGTTGCCGGTCAGCTGGCGGCGGTAGCCCAATTCATAAGCGATCAGTTTCTCGGCTTGGAACTGATGATTGCCTTGTACCGCCATCAGTACCGGCGCCGGGAATGCCGGCATGCCGGGCATTCCTGACAGCACGCGTCCGGCGATGGTGACATCGTTCTCACCGCGCGACGGGATTCGCACCGCACGCGCTACCGATAACCACATCGAGTTTTGCGGATCGGGTGTAAACATCAAGCGTCCGTTGGGCTGTACTTCCAAGCCGGTGAAGTCGTTATGGTCGAGCCGGGTGCCGAGCGTTAAGGTTAGTTTTTCCGGCAACAACCTGATGTCGTCACGGATGAAAGCGCTGAAATTGTGGTTCGTCCGTTGCGCCGGGGTGAAAGTGGTCAATTCCGTTTCGGCTACCTTGTTGTTATATAGCCGGTAATTGAGACCCCATGTGACGTCGTGCTGTTGCAACAGCGGCAGCCGGTGCTGAAAATCGACATCGAAACTCTCGGCGTATCTTGTCCACGGCGCTAACTGGTTTTGCACGCGATCGTAGTAAGTTTGCAGCATGATCGACGATTTTTCCGAGAAAGTGCGATCCCAGCGCAAACGGATATTGCCGCCTTTTTCCGTGGTGTCGGCGATATCCAAGCGAGAGAAGGGAGCAATCAGCGACGGTTGCATCAAGCTGTCGCCGATGCGGTTCGCAAAAATATCGCCCTGAACAGTTAAATGATCGATGCCCCGGGTATGATCGACACGAAAACCGGCTCTGACTGACTGCCAGTCGTCATGCGCACTGGCCCCCGCCAGCGTGGTGCTATGAGCACGGCTAAACGCTTTGGCATAGATGCGAAACGGCGTATTGCCGCCGAGCATGCCGCCGTAGCGCGCACCCGTAAAGCCCTGTTCAAAACTGCCGCCCCCGGCTGTAAGCAGTAAACCTTGGGTATCGGCGGCCTTTTTGGTGATGATGTTAATCACGCCGTTGACGGCGTTGGCGCCCCAGACGGTAGCGCCCGGACCGCGGATGACTTCGATGCGCTCGACATCTTCCAGCATCGTGTCTTGCTGGCTCCAGATAACGCCCGAAAACAGCGGGGTGTAAACGCTGCGTCCGTCGATCAGTATTTGCAGCTTGTTGGCGAAACGGCCATTGAACCCGCGGATGCTGATCGACCATTTGTCGGTTCCGGCGCGTGCGACATCAACGCCCGGTGCCATGCGTAACGCTTCCGGGATGCTGGTGGCGCCGGAGCGGCGGATGTCGTCCTGGGTGATGACAAAAATGGCCGAAGGGGTTTCCGACAATTTTTGCGCGCGCCGGGATACCGATGTGACCTCGACTTGCATTAATTCTTCGATGCTTAGCGCCAATAGCGGATCGGCATCCTTTTTGTTGCGCGCCTTGTTATCGGCCTGGACTGTTTTTGAGAAGCTGCAAAGCAGCACGGAAAACAGTAGCCCGAGTTTTAACAGGACAGTCAAATCGTCCGCAAGTGCCATAGGTTAATAAAGTGAATAATATAAGCTTACTTTGTTATGGTAATTGACGGCTTGGGAATGTAATGTCCTGAGATGAAGCAATAAACTCCTTTTTTTCAAATTCCGCAGCAGAAAGATTGAGCTTGCCCGACAAAAGCGGATAGCCCCGTGAAGTTTTATTGATGGACTTTGATCGCTAGTTGCAGCAGCTTGGAACTGATATCCAGACCGGATTTTCTGGCGCTTTTCAGATTGATTTCGAACACGATTTTTTCGTTCACTAAACTCATGTTGATGGTGATTCCTTGCGAAATTGCATCAGGGGTGTCGGCGAGCATCAAAATCGGATAGCTTTCCAGGCTGCTGATAATATCCGTCATGGTGTTATTGACCGATTTGGAGAAGAAGATCACTTGGCATTGCGGCAATTGATTGCTATCGCTGATGCGCATCACTTTGATCGGGTGCGGGCCAACCGGTTTGTTTTGTAATTTATCTATTTCTTGCCTGAAATAATCCTCGCCATAAAGGCACAGATTGATCGCCGATTCGGCGTTCCCGGGCCATTGTGTGAACGCGATGAAGTTATAGATAAAAGCGACTTTCACTTGGTATTCCAGGATGCTATCCGCTTTTGCCGGCGCATAAGTAACGGGCAGGCCATAACCGAGCAGGAACGCCAATAGCCCGGCGCGAATGCTTCGTATCACGAAGCCATCCGGCCATTTGATGAGTCGGTGAAGGGTGTGCAGGTTCATATTCTCACCAAAAGCGCCACTGCGCTCCTGCATAAACCCCTCGTGGGATGACGGCCAGTGACGAAGGCAGGAAATCAGCCACGAACTCCCGGTGATTTTGGCTGAACAGATTTTGCCCGACTACGAACAACTCGAGGTTTTTTGCCGGTTTATACGTCATTTTGGCATCCATCGTGACATAGCCGGGGATGTTGTAGTACGAGATATCACTGGTGTAGCGCAACCAGAGATTGGCTTCCAATTTATCCGATAAATCGTAGTTGGACCGCAGCGACAATTGATGTTGCGGATTTACTTTGTCAGCGCCGCTGGTGACGGGATCGAACCTTTTTGTCAGTGCGTTTGCGGAAATATCCATGTGCAGGAAACTGTAGTTGCCTTGCAAGCGCCATTTCTCTGCCGGCTTCCAATCGGCGGAAATTTCAAATCCGTAAGTTAAAGCCGATGCCTGATTATTGCCCATGACCGGCAATAAGAATTGAGCGGGCACCCCTGTGCTCAGCGACAATGCGCCAAAACTGGCATCGCGCAGCTGGCTATAATCATTGACAAATCCGGCGATATCGACGGATGCCTGCGGAGAGAATTGATGACGATAGCCTAATTCATAAGCGATGAGCTTTTCGGAATTAAAGCTGTGCGAGCCCTGGATGACTGCCAATACCGGGAAAGGCAACAGCGACAGTCCTGGGAAATCGCGTATTTGCGCTGCATTGAGGCGGATGTCGTTTTCAGCGCGGGAAGGCGTGCGAACGGCGCGTGACACCGCCATCCAAACCGAGTTTTCGGCATCGGGAGTCCACATGAGCCGTGCATTGGGTTGTATTTCCAATCCGGTAAAATCATTGTGATCCAAACGAGTGCCGATTGAAAACCGCAAATAATCGGGTATTAGCGTGATTTCGTCACGGATAAAACCGCTGAAGAGCTGATTGGTTCGAGTGCGCGGATGGAAAGCAATGACGTCGGTATCGAAGAACGTATTATGATAAAGCCGGTAGTTGGCGCCCCAGGTTAAGTCATGCCGGTCGAACAAGGGAAAACGATGCTGGAAATCAACGTCAAAGCTTTCAGCGTCATAATCAACAACCGGTAATATTTTTTGGCGGATACGGTCGTAGTACGTTTGAAACATGATGGAAGAACGATCCGAGATGGTCCGGTCCCAACGAAAACGGATATTTCCCCCTTCCTCATAGCCACGGTAACCGTTGACCGGAATGGTTGGCAAATCGAGTACGGCTTGATTGATTTTGTCGCCATTGGAATTAAAGAAAACATCGCCTTGCAGGGTGAGCTGATCGATCCCGCGGCTATGGTCTACGCGGAATCCTCCGCGAGCGGAATGCCATTGGTCGCGATTATTTTCTCCGGATAACGATGACGTATTGTCCCGGGTGAAGCCTTTGGCATAGACGCGAAAAGGCGTGTCCTCGTTGAT
>JAFEEV010000340.1 GCA_018240935.1 Pseudomonadota bacterium | reverse complement strand
GGATAATCGAGGGTGACGAGCAGGATTTGCGTGACCGGCGGAAGTATTCGCAACAGATGATTCACATAACGCCGGCGCATGTCCGGAGGCAATGCCACCAATGCGGCGCGATCGTACACGGCGCTGACCGCCGCGGTATCTTCCCGGCTTAAGTCGAAGAAATCACCGCACAGAATGCGGATGCCGCTCGCCGCAAAGCGCCTGAACCGGTCACAGGCGCTGCTATGCGGCGTCAGCTCGTTCTCGGTGAAAAAGGCCTGCGCCGCGCTCGCGCTTAATTCGACACCCAGCGGCGCGTGACCCTGTTGACGCAACCACAGCATATCGCGGCTTTTGCCGCATAACGGCACAAGCACCGTGCTTGCCGGGCTCAGCTGCAAGCGCGGCCAGAACGCGCGCAGATAAGGATTGATTTCAGCTTGATGAAAGCCGGTGTCGTTTTGTTCCCAGCGTTCCAGCCAGTATTCTTTTTTCATGCCGGTTTTGCGGTGTTTAATTTTTTTGCACAATCGCCAGTAATTGCCCGGTGGCGATATATTCGCCTTGGCGGCAGACAATGCGCTTGACCGTGCCGCCAAATGGCGCTTCCACGGCAATTTCCATTTTCATCGCTTCGGTGACGATCAGAACCTCGCCCGCGCTGACGTGCTGACCTTCCGTAACCAATATTTTCCACACCGTGCCGGTCACCGGTGAAGCGATGGCGTGGCTGCCTTCGGGTAAATCCAATTCGCTTTGCGCATCGGCCTCGTCGAGATCGGATTCGCTGGCGTATTCCGCTTGACCGCTGACTCTCCAGCGCTCGCGCTCGGCTTCAAAAGCGGCTTGCTGCCGGGTTTTGAAATCATTGATCGCGGTTTCATTTTGCTTTAGAAATTGATGGTGTTGCGGCAAGCTGAACGTGCTTTCCTCGATGCGCAATTGAAACCGTCCGCTGATAAAATCCTTGCGCAGTGTCAGCAGTTCGCTTTCGCTGACCGGATAGAAACGGATCCGGTCGAAGAAACGCAGCAGCCAGGGTTTGCCATCCTTGAAATCGGCGGTCTGGCGGTAGCGGTTCCACACCGGCAGCGTGCGGCCGACGAATTGATAACCGCCCGGGCCTTCCATGCCATAAATACATAAGTACGCGCCGCCGATGCCCACGGCATTTTCCGGCGTCCAGGTGCGCGCCGGGTTGTATTTGGTGGTGACCAGGCGATGGCGCGGATCGACCGGTACGGCGACCGGCGCGCCCAGATACACGTCACCCAAACCCAGCACCAGATAACTGGCGTCGAATACGATGCGATGCACATCCTCGATGCTATCCAGTCCATTGATGCGACGGATGAATTCGATATTGCTCGGACACCACGGCGCATCGCTGCGCACCGATTGCATATATTTTTCAATTGCCAGGCGCGTTGCTGCATCGTCCCAGGATAGCGGCAGATGCACGATGCGCGACGGCACCGTCATGCTGGCGCTATCCGGCAGCGACTGTTCCGCGGCGATCAGGAATTGCAGCAAATCATGGCGCGGCAGTTGACGCGAATCGAAATGAATTTGCAGCGAGCGGATTCCCGGCGTGAGATCGATAATACCGGGCAGGTTGGCTTGCTGCATCGACTCCATCAGGGCGTGCGCGCGCAAACGCAAATCCAGATCGAGCGCCATCGGGCCGTATTCCACCAGCACGTAACGGTCGCCGGACTGCCGGTAAGTGACTTGCAGCTGTTGCGGGCTTGCTGCAATTTGGTGCAGGATCGGGCTCGGCAAAGCGGTGATATCGCTTGCGAAGCGCGGTTCCGGCGGCGTGTGCAGCGAGCGGATAAATTCATCCTGCTGCTTTTCCAGTGCTTGCGCTTGTTCCAGCGTCAGCAAGCGGAAGCGGATTTGATCACCCGGTTTGAGCTGTCCGGTTTTCCATAATTCCGCGTGCGCGATGGTGACCGGACAAACGAAACCGCCCAGGCTCGGGCCGTCCGGACCGAGGATGATCGGCATGTCGCCGGTAAAGTCGACCGCGCCGATGGCGTAGGCATTGTCGTGAATATTGGACGGGTGCAAACCGGCTTCGCCGCCGTCGCTGCGCGCCCACTGCGGTTTCGGGCCGAGCAAGCGCACGCCGGTGCGGCTGGAATTGTGATGCACTTTCCAATCGGTGCTGAAAAACATCTCGATGTCGGCGGCGGTGAAAAAATCCGGTGCGGCGTGTGGGCCGTACAGCACACCGATTTCCCATTGCTGCGCGTAGCGCGGAATGCACTCAGGTGCGAGATTGGTGTGAACCGGTTCGTATTGCGCGGCGATATGCAGCACATCGCCCGCCCGCAACGCGCGTCCGGCGTGGCCGCCGAATTGCCCGAGCGTGAAAGTCGCTTGGCTGCCGAGATAATCCGCTGCTTGCAATCCGCCTTGCACGGCGAGATAAGCGCGGCAGCCGTGCCCCTTGATTTTACCCAGTTGCAGTATGGAACCGGCCTTGATTTCGTGCGTTTGCCACAACGCCAGCGGTTCGTTATCGAGAGCAGCATCGAGCGGCGCGCCGCTGATGGCGATCAAACAATCGCTGTTGAAGCGCAGTGTCGGGCCGCTCAATGTGATTTCCAGCGCGGCTGTGCCTTCAGGATTATTGACCAGCAGGTTGGCAAGGCGGAACGCGAGCACATCCATCGGTCCCGATGGCGGCACACCGACCTGCCAATAACCGAGCCGCCCGGGATAATCCTGCACGGTGGTTTGCACGCCGGGACTCAACACATCGATGCTGTGCGCGCGATAGTGAAAGCCGTTGAGAAAAGCGGTGGTGTACCGGCCGTTCTGAAAAGCGGCGCTGTGCAGAATTTGCTGCAAGTAATCCAGGTTGGTTTCGATGCCCTGCAACGAACTGTTTGCCAATGCGGCTTGCAATTGTGCAATGGCCTGTTCCCGGTCCAGGGCATGCACGATGATTTTCGCCAGCATCGGGTCGTAGAACGCGGACACTTCGATGCCGCGTTCGATCCAGGTTTCAACACGCGCGGCGGCGGAAAATTCCGCCGCAGTCAGTGTGCCGCTGGAGGGTTGGAAGTCTTTGGCCGGATTTTCGGCATAAACACGCGCTTGAATCGATG
>JAFEEV010000033.1 GCA_018240935.1 Pseudomonadota bacterium | reverse complement strand
TTGCGGCCGTGCGCGAGCAGCCGGTTCGATCCCGCCAGCAATTCAGCTTTGCCGCTGATATGGGTGAAACCGGCAATAGCGATTTCACCCGTGCCGCTGACCGGAGATTTCGCCAACCGGCTTTTCCCGATCGCATATTTCAGCGTGCCGGTGATTTCCGGCTTCAGATGACCGGATAATTGCAGCGTGGCATTCAGATCGGAATCGGCGGTTTGTATGAAATCCGCGCTGTTGAAACGAACCAGCTGCCCCGACAATTCAAACGATTGCTCCCCGGTCAGCTGCAACCGGCCTTGGCCGGTCAAGCGCGATTGATTACGCTGTAAATTGAAGCACTCCAGCGCGAGCTGATCGCCATTGCGCGCAATATCTGCGGTCAGACGCAACGACCGGTCGCGCAGATCGATGCGCGCGGACTGCGTTTCCGCGTTGCCGGATAGATCGATGTTGCCGGAGATCGCCGCGGTTTGCAGGCGGCTGTCGATTTGCCGCGGGTCCAGTCGGTCGATTGCCAAGTCCGCGCTGAGAACATGCTGCTTCCTATCCCAAGCCAATTTGCCGCGCACGGCGCCATTTTTGCCCAATTGCACATGAACATCCGGCAGCATCAGCAATTCCGGCGTGATTACGGTGCGGGTACGAATAGCCGAAACCGGAACACCGTTCCGGTCGAGCGGCGCGGCGGCGTGATTTTCGATGGTGATGCTGCCCGCCAGCTGCCCGGCTTCGTTTTGCGCCAGCTGCGCCGACAACGACAGCTTGGCCTGCGGCGCGTTGGTCGCAAAATCAGCCGGATTCCACTGCGTTACGGTGGCGCTCAAATGTGTGAGCGGATTGGCGGCAAACGGCTGCAACTGCGCTTGTAGCGCCATATTGGCCGCGGGCGGCTGGCTGGCGGCTTGAATCGTGAGTTGTTGCAGATCACCGCTAACCGCCGCTTCGATGTCTTCCGATGAACCGGCAATCGCTATGCTGACCTGAGCGGATAATGCAAATGGCGCGTCACCGGAAAGCTCCGCGTGCGACCGGATAACCGCCTGCGGAGTTGTAACATCCAGCTGCGTCAAGCGGTGATGCCGGCCATCACTGTCCAATGCCAACGTCAGGCCGGAAATCGGCGGCGCGGCATTTTCATTTTCCTGCGCCGCCGGATCGAGATAGATCGAATCGACGGTCATGGCCGCAATCGTCAATCCGAAGGGCAGGTGCAAACTTTCCGGCGGCGCGCGTGGCGGGGACTCGGTCTCAGCCGCCTGCTGCTTGATATGGATTGCCGCCAGCGCCAGCCGGTTGATGCTGACCCGCCGCTGCAACAATTGCGCGGGATTCCAATCGAGACGAAGATCGCGCAGCGTTAGCTCCAGCTCATCGCTGGTGAAACGGATGTTTTTGATATGCAGATCGTGCAGCGTGCCGTGCACGCCGCTCAGTTGAATCGTAGCGCCGTTCCAGCGATTCGCGGCGGCGGCAATCCAATGCAAGCCGGATTGGCTGTACAGCAGCCAATAACCGGCGATTGCTGCGAGTATCAATGAGAGCAGCAGACCGCCGGTCAGCGTGCGGTATCGCCGTGTGCGTTTGCTGGCTGGCGGTTTTTTGGTCTGCTGATCGTTCATGAGCGGTTTGTTTTTATCGTATCAAAAGGCCACAGCCATGGAAAAATGCAGGCGCAGCGTACCGGTTTCGTGCGCGCGCGCCAGATCGAGCGCCAGCGGGCCTGCCGGACTGCGCCAGCGTATCCCCGCGCCGTAGCCGAGAAACAGGTGCATGTCTTGCCAGCGGTCGGCCGCGCTGCCGATATCGGCAAACGCCGCCGCACCCCATTGCTGCGTCAGCCAATGCGTATATTCGGCGGTGCCGGTCGCCATCACCCGGCCGCCGACCACGGCGCTGCCCTCGTGCACGCCGATACTTTTAAAATTGTAGCCGCGCAGCGACTGAATACCGCCGGCGCGGAACAGATATTCCTGCGGAATGCCGAAGCGCGACGACGCCAATGTATAACCGGCCTCAGCCCGCAGGTAGAATGTATCGCGCGACCCCACCGGCCACCAGCTCTGATGGCTGACATACGTGCGGATGAAATCCTGATCCGACAGCAATTGCCGGATACCGCCGCCGATGCGCACTTCGGTGATATCGCCGCGCCGCACATTGACGGGATCGTCGACGACCAGCCGCCGCCAGCGCCAATCCAATACCAGCGCCCGATTGATCTGATCGTTCGCGCCGTCGGGTTTTTTATGCTCGCGCTGCCAATTCAAACCGAATTGCATCAGCGTCGTCGGTGTACGGTAATTGCGCGTAATACCGGCTTTTTGCACATCGGTTTTCAGACCCGCGATGTCCGTCATTTGCAGGCTGGCGCTGAGCGAATGGTTGATATTGTTCTGATCGGGCAGGGTGTCGATTCCGGCCAGAAACGTTTGCCGCTTTTGCTCCAGCCGCAGCAAGCTGGTGAGATTCCAGGCGCGGTCGAGAAAATTATAATTGCGGTAATTGATTTCACCGCGCGCGCCATTGTTGGAACTGTAACCGGCGCCGAAGGCGAAGCGTTGCGCTTGCGCTTCCGTCAGCGCCACTTGGACCGGCGCTGCAAGGTGCTGCGCGGTGTCCTGCGCGATGCTGATCGTCACCGTGCTGAATTGCGGCGCTTTTTGCAGCGCGATTTGATATTGATGCAGCAAATCGCGCCGGTACACATCGCCCGTCTTGAACGGCGCAAGCTGCGTCACCAGCGCGGTTTCGTAGCGCTGTAAACCGCTGATGCGGATGTCGCCGAAATAAAACACCGGCCCGGAATCGATGGTGACCACCAGATCCGCGCGCGCCTTGTCCGGATCGACACTGGCTTGGCTGGCGGTAATCGTTGCGGCGGCAAACGCCTGATCAGTGAGGTCTTCGATCAATGCAGATTTGGCCCGCTCCCAATCGGCGGAGCGGAAAGGCTGCCCGGCCATTAACGGCCATGCGGCGCGCAACTGCTCGATGCGCTTACGGTGTTCTTCATCGCCATCGGCGATACCGCCGGTAAACTCGATCGCTACTGAACCGACGCGCGTCAACTCACCGGGCTGGATTTTGATTTCGGCAGTTCCATCCGGGGTTCGCGGTTGCTGCACAATGGTTATGGCGGGATTGAAGTAACCTTCGGTTGCCAGGAAATCATGGATTTCTTTTTGCATGCGATGCAGAAAAAACAATTCGTCGTAGTCGCTGGCAAAAGGCTCGGTTGGTAACCGGATATATTTCTCCAGCATTTCTTTGACCGGCTCCGGCGCGGACAATGCGACGGCGGGCTGCTTGCCGGATAAATCCGGCAATTCCAGCGCCGCCGAGTCAGGCGAAAAAGCGCCGGCCAATATCAGCAGCGCAGTCATGTGAATCCGGATATTGCGAAAAATCGTGAGCAATTGAGAATTAAGGCAGATGACTTCCGGATGTTGAAGAAAGCTTGCTGCCGCTGTTCATATTAAAGGTATTGAGACCGGGAGCCGGGGAAGGGTTCCTTGCAAGCGGCAAAGCAGTGCACTTGGAGCTTAAGCATACCGGATATTGTATTTAATGCACGACTCAATAAAGGTCAAAGAATTTTCTTCGCCAACAGCGCGCCCGTAGCGCACCCGTAGCGCACCCGGGCTTGAGTCCGGTTTGTTCAACCGGCTGGAATCGGCAAAGAAGACCGCAACCGTAACATTTTCTTCACTCATTAATCTCCTATAACTAAAAGAATTTCTGAAATAGGGAAGCCTGCGGCCAGCAATAATCCCGGCTAAAGTCTGGTGTGTATATACAAAAAATTT
>JAFEEV010000339.1 GCA_018240935.1 Pseudomonadota bacterium | reverse complement strand
GCCTCGGCGCATGACTCCGTGTTCCATGGCGCGATGGCCGACACCGCGCCCGATGCCTGGGGCCGGCGCGTCATCGCCCGCGACCATGCCAAGCGCCGCAAGGACGACCCGCGGCTGCCGGCCCTGACCGAGCTGGACTATCTGCTCGCCGTGGATGACTTCAGCCGCGTTGGCGCGCTAGGCTTGCGTGATCCGCGTGGGGCCTGGCAGCGCACGGTGCCGGCAGGGGGCGTCGCAGCACACTTACGCAATCGACCCTGAGCAGTCGGTCGTATGGCCGATTAGAGCGACTGCAATAGCAACGGAAACTGTCGTTCAGACTGCATCGCCTAAAAGCCTGGGAAAACAGTCCGGAAACCTAGGGAAGCCCATAGCTTGCTCAGCCTCGAGAGCCCATGGGCTCATCGAGCACAGAGGTGCGCATACGTCACTTGACCTCGGTTTTGGGGTTGATGCCGTAGAGCCTTGCCAAGGGCCGATGGGGCCGGTAGCTAGCTGAAGTTCTGCGCGGATACGCGGCGTTGTGCGGGCAGACGGGGTTGCCATAGTGCTTTCTACTGTTACAAGCTGAAGTGTGCACCATGACTCCCTGGGGGCGAGCGTCTGTGACTTCGCGCCACAATCTTCCGGCGTTGCTCTTGCAGTCATTGAAACAAATCGTTATAAATAAGCTTGTTTTTTAGATTAGTCAAATTTAATTGTGAGCGAGTGCTTGCTTTTTTAGGGGGTTTATGTCCTGGAAAGATGACAAGGCTTTTGAGGCTGAAGTTCTTCGAATCGCGAGAGCCAAATGGCCGCAGAATGCATTTTCTGGTTCAATTATTATTGACGGCAGGGAGCGCGACGGTGTTTTTGAAACAGATGATTCCGTTCATTTTATTGAGGCAACTACTTCACGTTCTCAGGACAAAGCACGCAATGACAGTCGTAAACTGCATCAAGCTGTTGTAAATAAAATAAAAGAAAATCCAATTAAAGGTGCCAGAGGCTGGTTCGTAACTGCGGAAGAGCCTACTGCCGACCAGCGCAAAGAGGTTGACAAAATTGGAAAAGGCCAAGTTGTTGCCTTATCTTTTGCCCAGTTCCAACAGTCGGTTGTTGATGTTGGTGGTTATTTGGCTGCAAGAGAAAATCACTCTTTTGGTAGTGTTAAGAATCCCAAAGAGGGTGATGCAAACAATGTCGGGACGTCTATCAAAGATATTAATTACGTGCCAATTAATATTTTCGAAAAAATTCATGATAGGCAGTGGTCAATTTCTGAAATATGTAAAAGTTTGCAAGAAGGTGGTAGATTTGTATTAACCGGCCAGTTTGGAGCCGGGAAAAGCATGACAATGCGTCAAATATTCAAGGAGATGCAGGCAGAATACCTGAGGGGTAATACTTCGCTTTTTCCTGTCTATATAAATTTGCGCGATCATACTGGCCAAAACGAGGCTATTGAAGTTATTGAAAGGCATGCGCGCAAAATAGGCTTCGAATCTCCCGCTAGCCTCGTGCGAGCTTGGCGCGCCAGTTTTTGTGTTTTGTTACTCGATGGATTCGACGAATTGACTTCCTTTGGAATTCAGCGTGCGAATATTAGTAAATTACGAGTTATTAGAAGGACAGCATTGGAGGCTGTTCGCCAAATTATCAAAGAAACGCCGTCAAAAACTGGAATTATCGTTGCCGGACGTGATCACTTCTTCGCTGATTTGATGGAGACAGAGGGCTCCTTAGGTTTTGATAAAGGTGCCGTTCATTTGGCAACAACGGAATTTACTGAAAGTCAAGTGCAGCAATTTCTTAGTTTTAGCACTAATGGGAGGCGGATGGAAATTCCTGCTTGGCTGCCGACAAAGCCATTATTTGTGAGTTACTTGGCATCGCATGATTTAATTGATGGAATTTTTGATGATTCTCAGGTTCTGGATCCTGCTGCTGGCTGGGACTATCTAATTGATCAGGTTTGTGAGCGCGAATCTGCTATTGATAAAAGATATCTTGATGGGCCAACAATTAGGAAAATCTTGGCACGTTTGGCGACCTATGCACGTGCTTCAGAAGATGGACTGGGTCCATTAAGAGTTGATGATTTGAAGCGTGCTTACACTCATGTTTGTGGCTTTGAGCCTGATGACCAAGCTTGGCTGATATTGCACAGATTGCCTGGCTTGGTTATACATGAGTTTGAAGAGGATACAAGGAAATTCATCGATGGGGAAATGGTTGCAGTATATAGATCTGGTGAATTGATTGATTTTATATCAGATCCTGTGGCGGCAGCATCTGACTCCGATTTGATGGAGGCATTCTCCCAGGCGACCAAGAGTATTGGGAATAATGCCATTGCTATAGCATCTAGAAAAATAACAACAGATTTTGATTCAACCATCTTGAAATCTCTTTTGTCAATTTTTCCGTCGTCAATGGATTTAAATATACTCTGCGCTGATCTTGTGGCTCTTGCGGTTGAAAGGAGAATTGCAATACCGTTTGAAGTAATTGTCGACGGCGTATTTTTCCAGCCTGACATTTTTGAGTTATCGGGTGATTTTGAAAATTTAAACGGCTTGAAGTTTGTAAATTGTTATTTCGAGGAATTGGAGTATTATACTGAAAAATTGGAAAAATCCCCTTATTTCAACAACTGCGTAATCAATCGATTTCTTGGTGATTATTCTGGCAATGAGTTGCCTTTAAAGTTTTTTTCCGGTACCGAAGTTTCTTTTTTTGAAAATAAGATTGGCACCAACGCTTCAATTAGAAATGTTGAGGCGCTCATGATTGGGCAAAAGGTACTGTTGACTATTCTCAGAAAACTCTTTATACAAAGTCTGGGAGGGAGATCGCAAACAGCTCTTTATAGGGGGCTTGATACTGCAGAAAAGCAATTTGTCGATCCTGTATTAAAAATATTGCAACAAAAGGAAATTGCGCAAATTTACAACAAAAAAGACGGCGTGGTATGGCTACCTGTTAGAAATAAGTTGGGGTATATTAAAAGCATAATCGCCAATCCACTTGATCAGGCTGAGGATGAATTAATGCTGGCTGTAGCCAAACTTGATGACTGAGGAGGTTTAATTGGGCTGCAGCCGGTTTTGATGCTGTCTTATTAAGGTGGCAGATGAAAAGAAAACAGCCGGGGAGGCTGTGTAGCACCGAAGAACACTTTGCCGATCTGAGCGACCGGTCCTAGCCGAATCCAGACGTTCGCGGCACATCTTCGGTGCTTGCGACGCCTGGCCTGGGATCTGGCAACTCCGACGAATCGCGGAACTCAATGCCCTTGGTGAAACGCACGCCTTATCCCCGCCAGCACCTCAAGGCAGTTCCGCACTCCCCATCCTCCCCACAATCGTCCGCGTCCTCCCCGCCAGATACGCCGAATTCGGCGTCTTTTCAAACCGCTTGGGCGCGGGCAGCATGACGGCCAGGCGGGCGGCTTCGGGGGCGGTGAGTTGGCGGGCGCTTTTCTTGAAGTAGTGCTGGGCGGCGGCTTCGGCGCCGAAGATGCCGGCGCCCCATTCCACGTTGTTGAGGTAGATCTCCAGGATGCGCTGCTTGCTCAGCAGGCGCTCCAGCGCCAGCGTGAGCACGAATTCCTGCGCCTTGCGCAGGTAGTTGCGTTCGCCCGATAGCAGCAGGTTCTTGGCCAGTTGCTGGGTGATGGTGCT
>JAFEEV010000338.1 GCA_018240935.1 Pseudomonadota bacterium | reverse complement strand
GTGCTGGCGCTGACGGCGATGATCAACGAATTGCGCGCCGCCAGCAACATTTCATGATCATTTAGCAAAGCCCGGTACCAATGCAGCGTGAATCCCGCCCATTCGGCGTTGAGTTTCGAGTCGTTGAAGGAAAATACGACGACGATGATCAGCGGGATATACAAAAAGGCGTATACCCCGATCGATACGAGCCATAAAGCGGTCATCCGGCGCGGCATGGTGGCGGTGTTACCTGGAAGCGGTTCATGGTCTCAGGTGATCCTAGTGACCGGCTTGGCAAGCCGGGCGAATAATCCGGCGATGACCAGCACCGCCAGCGTCAGCATGATCGACAGTGTCGAGCCGAATGGCCAGTCGCGCGTGCCGAGAAACTGGTCTTTGATCAGATTGCCGATCATGATGTCGCCGGTTCCGCCCAGAATATCGGGGATGGCGAACATGCCAAGCACGGGAATGAACACCAGCGCCGATCCGGAGAAAATACCCGGCAGCGATTGCGGCCAGGTCACGCACCAAAAGCGCTGCCAGCGGCTCGCACCCAGATCCTGCGCGGCGTCCAGCAAGATCGGATCGTGCTTTTCCAGATTGGTATACAGCGGCAAAATCATGAACGGCAAGTGCACGTAAACCATGCCGATCAAAACCGCAAACGGTGAAAACAGCAGCGTGACCGGCGCGATGCCGAAAATCGCCAGAACATGGTTGATCAAGTGGCTGAGCGCCGATTCCGGGCCGAGAATGATCATCCAGGCATAAATACGGATGAGAAAATTGCTGGCGAACGGCAGCACCACCAGCATGATCATCAGGTTACGGAATCTTTTCCGGCTGCGGGCGATCAGCAGCGCCAGCGGATAAGCCATGGCGATGCAGATCGCCGTGGTGAGCGTGGCGACAGCGAAAGATTTCAGGAAAATTTCGAGGTAGATGAAATCGCTGAAGAAGAATTGATAGGTTTCGACCGTCAAGCCGGATTCTGCATTGATATCGCCCGGCAGGATATGAACCGGCGCGAGACCGCCGAATTCGCCCGGCAAGCGGAAAGAAGTGAATACCATGATCGCGCCCGGGGCGGCGAAGAATATCAGCAAGAACAGCAGCGGCGGCGTGCTGATGAGCCATTTGACAATCCGGTTCGATAATTGCATATCCTGGAAAATCAACGATCGGTTAGTCGGGGAAAAACTGCGCGGATTGCTCCTGCCAGCTGATCACAACAGGATCGCCGGTTTCAAAAAGCTTGGCATGTCCGGGCGCGGAATTGGGGAGTAATGCCTCGATGCGCGTGCTGTTGGCAAGCTCGATGATATACGTCGTGACGTCGCCGATGTAAAAGAAATCCTTTATTTTTCCGGCCGACTGAAATTCAGCCGCCCCGTCTTCCGCGCGCGCGGCGATACGGATTTGTTCCGGACGGATGGCGATGACGCCTTGATCGCCGGCTTTGATATGTTCCCTCCTTGGCACCTTAACTTCTCCCAATCCCATAACGGTTAGCTTTAAATGCGCAGCGGAAACCTCGCTGACTTGGGCTTTCAGCATGTTGATCTTGCCGATGAAGTCGGCCACGAAGCGGTTAACCGGAAAATTGTAAATGCGCGACGGTTCGTCGATCTGCTCGATTTTCCCCTGATGCATCACGGCGATACGGTGCGATAGCGCCAATGCTTCGTTTTGCGCATGCGTGACATAAATGAACGTGACTCCGGCTTCGGCTTGCAGCTTGATCAGCTCCCGTTGCATGTTTTCGCGCAGTTTTTCGTCCAATGCGCCCAGCGGTTCATCCAGCAACAACAAACGCGGCTGATTGATCAGCCCGCGCGCGAAGGCCACGCGCTGCTTTTGTCCGCCGGATAATTCATGCGGGTAGCGCTCGGCAAATGGGGTGAGCTCGACTTCAGCCAATGCCTCGGCAACCCGGGTTTTGATTTCCTCCGGCGCTCTGCCCGCCATTTTCAACGGGAATCCGATATTGCCGGCGACCGTCATGTGCGGGAATAACGCGTAACTTTGGAAGACGGTATGAAAGGGGCGTTTTTCCGGCGGGAGACCGGCGATGTCTGCGCCGTCGAGCAGAATTTCCCCGCTGTCGGGCGCATCGAAACCGGCGATCATGCGCAGCAGCGTTGTCTTGCCGCAGCCGGATGGACCCAGCAAGGTAAAAAACTCCCCGGCTTCGACGGCGATGCTGACATTGTCGACAGCCGTAAAATTGCCGAACCGTTTGGTCACGTTGCGGATTTCGAGGAGCGCCATACGTTCACCAGCGGGAAGAAAGCGGTTACTTTAGCAAAGTTTACCGCATGGATGATCATTCAATTCCGGCTTGCGCCGATGATTACCCGGAATTACTGAAATATCTGCCACGCCAGCAATCCGGCCAGCAGCATCGCAATGAGCAGCAGCAGCCGGTTCTGGCGTTTTTCTTCAGCCACCAGGTCGGCCATTCGTTTTTCCAGTTCATGATTGCGGTTTTCAGCGAAGGCCTGATGGATCAGACGGGGAAATTCCGGCAGGATGATGGCCCAATTGGGGGCTTCCTTTTGGATCCGGCTGGCGAATCCACGCAGGCCGATTTGTTCCGACATCCAGTTTTCCAGGAACGGTTTGGCGGTTTTCCACAAATCAAGATCGGGATCGAGATCGCGCCCCAGGCCCTCGATATTGAGCAGAGTTTTTTGCAGCAAGACTAATTGCGGCTGGATTTCGACGTTGAATTGCCGCGATGCCTGGAACAATTGCAGCAGAACCCGCCCGAACGAGATTTCCTTCAGCGGTTTGTCGAAAATCGGTTCACACACTGCCCGGATGGCGGCTTCGAAATCGTCTACGCGGGTATCCTTGGGCGCCCATCCGGCTTCGACGTGCGCTTGCGCAACGCGGGCGTAATCGCGGCGGAAGAAAGCCAGGAAGTTTTGCGCCAGGTAGTTTTTGTCCTGATCGCTGAGCGTGCCCATGATGCCGAAATCGACCGCGATGTAGCGGCCGTCCTTACCGACGAAAATATTGCCCGGGTGCATGTCGGCATGGAAATAACCGTCGCGGAATACCTGAGTAAAAAAGATTTCCACGCCGACACGCGCCAGTTGCGGAATATCGATGCCTTGTTCTTTTAGTTCTTCAACATGACTGATCGGGATGCCTTTGACGCGCTCCATCGCCATCACGCCGTTGCGGCAATAATCCCAATACACCTCGGGAACCAGCAGCAGCGGTGAATCGAGAAAGTTGCGGCGCAACTGGCTGCAATTGGCCGCTTCGCGCATCAAATCGAGCTCGTCGTCGAGATGGCGGGCGAATTCCGAAACGACCTGACGCAATTTCAGGCGTTTACCATCGGCCCATAGTGTTTCGGCCAGCCAAGCGCCGGTATCCATCAGCGCGATGTCATGCGTAATGACCGTTGCGAGATTCGGACGCAGTATTTTGACTGCGACTTCGGTGCCATCATGTAACGTGGCCAGATGAACCTGAGCGACCGATGCGCTGGCGATGGGAATGGGATCAAACTTGAAGAATACTTCATCGACTTTCTGGCCGTATTCTTTTTCCAGCGTTGTGAAAACAAGATCGGAAGAAAATGGCGGCACCTGATCTTGCAACTTAGCCAATTCATCGGCGATATCCTGAGGCAGAATATCGCGCCGGGTTGACAGCATTTGACCGAACTTCACAAAAATAGGCCCCAATGTTGCCAGTGCCAGGCGCAATCTTTCACCGCGCGGTTTATCC
>JAFEEV010000337.1 GCA_018240935.1 Pseudomonadota bacterium | reverse complement strand
GATTTTCTCGTCCCCCTTGCGCACGCCCTGCTGCTGCAAGTAATTGAGTTTTGCCTGGAACAGCGATTCGATTTTTGCGAGTGACATATTACCTCCGGTTATTCGTTGCGTAATTTGGCCGTGATATGCCGCAGCATATCGGTCACCATCGCCGCCAAATCGTACCGCGGCTGCCAGCCCCATTCATAGCGGGCAGCGCTATCGTCCATATGACGCGGCCAGGAATCGGCGATCGCCTGGCGCAGCGGATCGATGGCATAACCGATGGTAAAATCCGGCAGATGCCGTTGTATTTCCGCCGCCAATTGCGCCGGTGTGAAACTCATCGCGGTGACGTTGAAACCGTTGCGATGCGTCAATCGGTTCGCATCGGTTTCCATCAATTGGATCGCCGCCTGGATGGCATCCGGCATGTACATCATGTCGAGTTGCGTACCGGCACGCAGAAAACAGTCGTAATGCCGCTGTTTCACCGCGGCGTAAAAAATATCCACGGCATAATCGGTGGTGCCGCCGCCCGGCAGCACCTGATTGGAAATCAGTCCCGGATAGCGCACACCGCGCGCGTCGACGCCGTAGCGGCGATGATAGTAATCGCACAGCAGTTCGCCCGTCACTTTGGTAATCCCGTAGATCGTCGAAGGATGCTGCACGGTATCCTGCGGCGTATCGAATGGCGGTGTATCGGGACCGAATGCGGCGATGGAGCTTGGGAAAAATACCTGGCAACCGTATTTGCGCGCGCTTTCCAGCACATTCAGCAGGCCGCTCATGTTGATATCCCAGGCGTGCAGCGGCTGTTCCTCGGCCACGGCGGAAAGCAATGCGGCGAGATGATAAATGACGGTAACGCCCTGCTCCGGCACCAGCGCATCAAGCGCCGCTGCGTCACGCACGTCGAGACTGACATAAAGCCCGGTATGCGCCAGATTGCCGGACGGTTCACGGCGATGCCCGGCAGCAATGACGTGATCCGCGCCATGGCGCTCGCGCAACGCCAGCGTCAATTCGGCGCCGATTTGACCGGTCGCGCCGGTTACCAGAATTCTAGGCATATCCTCCTCCTCGCTGATGCAAGCTGCCGGCTTTGCAACGGCTCGCTAAGGAAGCTCTGAAAAAGGTAGCGAGCGACGGTCAGGCACGGCGAAATCAGATGAAAAAGCGCAGTTTACAAGATGTAAATGAGCATTTTGAGTCTGATTTCAACACAGCATGATCGAGCGCAGTAGTTTTTCAGAACTTCCCTAAAGAGACAAAGCAATCCGCTGCGCTAATTCTTTCTGCGCTTTCCGACCGCATCGGCAAGCTGATGCAGCACATGCTCCGTCGTCTCGAAATTAATGCAACCGTCTGTGATGCTCTGCCCGTAAACCAGTTCTTCCCGCTTCTTGCCATCGGCTTTTTGATGGCCTTCGACCAGATGGCTTTCGATCATCACACCGCAGATCCCGCGATTCCCGTTGGCAATTTGCCCGGCCACGTCAACCGCGACTTCGGCCTGGCGGCGGTAATCCTTGTGGCTGTTCGCATGGCTGAAATCGATCATCAGATGCGGCGGCAGTTTGGCTTTTGTCAGTTCTTCCATCGCCGCCGCCACGCTATCGGCATCGTAATTCGGCTTACGCCCGCCGCGCAGAATGATGTGGCAATCTTCATTGCCTTTGGTGGCAAAAATGGCGGTGCGCCCTTCCTTGGTGACGGACAGGAAATGATGCGGGCGTGACGCCGCCGCAATCGCATCGATGGCAATGTTCAAATTGCCGTACGTGCCGTTTTTGAAACCGATCGGACAAGATACGCCGGACGCCAGTTCGCGATGCCCCTGACTTTCGGTGGTGCGCGCGCCGATCGCCGCCCAGCTGATCAAATCCGACAAATACTGCGGACTCACCAGATCCAAGTACTCGGTAGCCGAAGGCATGCCGATCGTATTGAGATCCAGCAGCAACCGGCGCGCCGTACGCAGGCCTTTGTTGATATGAAAGCTATTGTCCAGATCGGGATCGTTGATCAATCCTTTCCAGCCGATCGTGGTGCGCGGTTTCTCAAAGTACACGCGCATCACGATGTGCAGTTGCGCCTTCAATTTTTCGCGCAGATGCTTCAGCCGCGCCGCATATTCCAACGCCGCATCGACATCGTGAATCGAACAAGGACCGACCACCACCAACAAGCGGTCGTCTTCGCCGTGCAAAATACGATGAGTGCATTGCCGCGCCGCATAAACCGTTTCCGTCGCAATCTCGGTCATCGGATATTCGCGGTGCAATTCCACCGGCGGTGTCAGTTCATGCACGCCGACAATGCGCAAATCATCGGTCTGGTATTTCATAACAATTCCTTTTTATTGGCTTCCAGGTTCAATCACGAAAATCCACTGAGCAGTAAATCCAGCGTGGATGGGAAAAAATCGTATTTTAACCTATGCAGGGAATTTCATCCGAACGGAAAATGCCGGATAGCTTTCAGGAAAATCGTTCCCGCAACCAGACTTCCAGTCTGTGCGTAGCAGTCACGTCGTCGCGGTTGTAACTCAGTATCGCGGTTTTCAGTTTTTGTTTTTCAATCGGGTTTGTTTCCGCGCGGAAACGATTGAACTGCACCACCGACCATTGCGATCCGGATTCTTCATTTTCCCATTGAAAATTCACCAATCCCGGATGCTTGCAGATATCCTTCAAACCGTAACCTTGCAGCGGCAATACCAGGCAATCCAGAACCGGG
>JAFEEV010000336.1 GCA_018240935.1 Pseudomonadota bacterium | reverse complement strand
TGCCGCAAGGCTTGGCGGCCAATCCCGCGTCATTGCCCGCGGCAACGCCGGAATTCGTTGCCGCGGTGTATAGCTACCTGGCGCGCAGTCCCGCCAAGATATTGATGGTGCAAATAGAGGATGTGCTGGATGTGCTGGAGCAGATCAATATTCCTTCCACCACGACGCAATATCCGAATTGGCGCCGCAAAATTCCCGTTTCCCTCGAAGCGTGCGCAACCGACCATCGAGTGCTTGCCGTATGCGCCGCCCTGCGGCAGGAGCGCCCTCGAGTGCGCGCTGTACCCCGGCGCAACCGGCATTTGCGCATTCCGTTGTCGACCTACCGCTTGCAGCTCAGCCGGGATTTCACGTTCGTGCAAGCGGCGCAGCTGGTGCCTTATCTGGCCCGGCTCGGCATCAGCCATGTGTATTGTTCGCCTTATCTCAAGGCGCGCCCCGGCAGTAATCACGGTTACGATATCGTCGATCACAACGCGTTAAATCCTGAAATTGGCACGCAAGATGAATTCGAGTCTTTCTGCGCGGCGCTGCGCGCGCACGGCATGGGGCAAATCCTGGATCTGGTTCCCAATCACATGGGGGTGATGGGAGCCGATAACCAGTGGTGGCTGGATGTGCTTGAAAATGGACCTGCCTCGTCTTTTGCGTCTTTTTTCGATATCGACTGGCAGCCGCTGAAAAAAGAGCTGTGCGGCAAAGTGCTGCTGCCCATACTGGGTAAATCCTACGGCAAGACGCTGGAAGATGGCGAAGTGAAGCTCAGCTTCGACGAGCATTGCGGCAGTTTCAGTTTGTGGTACTACCATCACCGTCTGCCGGTTACTCCGCGCGCTTATCCGCGCTTGTTGCGGCATCGCTTGGCGCTGCTGGAAGCGCAATTGCCGCCCGACGATGTTTACTTGCAAGAATTGGCAAGCTTGATCACGGCTTTCGACAATCTGCCGCCGCAGGAAACCACCGCGCCGGAAAAAATTCTCGAGCGGCGGCGTGATCAGGAGTTGCTCAAAAGACGGCTGGCGGCGTTGCTCGAGGTTTCGCCGTCCATCAAACAGATGGTGCAAGACACCCTCAACGATTATAACGGCAGCCAGGATAGCCCCGGATCTTTTACGCTGCTGCATGAATTGCTCGAGGTTCAGTCCTGGCGGATTGCCAATTGGCGGGTGGCCTCCGATGAAATCAATTACCGCCGCTTTTTCGATATTAACGATCTGGCAGCCTTGCGCATGGAGGACCATCGCGTTTTTGAGATCACTCACCAGCTGGCGCTGGAATTGATCGCCAGCGGTAAAGTGGACGGCTTGCGTATCGATCATCCCGACGGGCTGTACGATCCGTTGCAGTATTTTCAGCGGCTGCAAGACCGCGCCGCCATGCGATCGCCGCCGGTGGAGGGAGAACAGGCGGTTTACATCGTGGCCGAGAAAATCCTTGCCAGCCATGAGTCGTTACGCCAAGACTGGGCCATTCACGGCACCACCGGCTATGATTTTTGCAATTTGATCAACGGATTGTTCGTCAATCCTCAAGCCAAAGCCGCGCTGGAACGCACCTATCGTTCGTTTGCGCATACCCGGTTCGATTTCGAGGAGCTGGCTTATTTCAGCAAACATCAAATCATGAAGCATGCGATGGCCAGCGAACTCAATGTGATGACCGGGCAATTGAGCCGGATCTGTGAACTGCGGCCGTACACGAGAGACTTTACTGCCAACAATCTGCGCCATGCGCTCGCCGAAGTGACCGCCTGCTTGCCGGTGTATCGCACGTATGTCCACGGCAACCAAGTCACGGCGCTGGATCGGCGCTACGTCGAATGGGCGATCGCCAAAGCCAAGAAACTCACTCAGATCATGGATATCAGTATTTTCGATTTTCTCGGCTCGGTGCTGCTGCTGGATGCCGCCACGGACGAAGATCCGCATTATGCCGCCGCTATCACCGGCTTTGCCATGAAGTTTCAGCAGTTTTCCAGTCCGGTGATGGCCAAGGGTTACGAAGATACCGCTTTTTACCAGTATCACCGCCTGATTTCGCTGAATGAAGTCGGCGGCGATCCGCGTATTTTCGGTGTTTCCGTCAACGCTTTTCATTCCGAAAATAGCAAGCGTTTGGAATATTGGCCGCATTCCATGCTCAACACTTCCACGCACGACGCCAAGCGCAGCGAAGATGTGCGCGCGCGCATCAATGTCTTGTCCGAGATTCCCGGCAGTTGGCACAAACAAGTACTGCGCTGGCGGCAACTGAATAAAAATAAGAAGCTGCGCGTCAATGACGAAGAAATCCCGAGCGCTAATGACGAATACCTGATTTATCAAACGCTGGCCGGTATCTGGCCATTGGGAGAATTCACCGGAGATAAACACCAAGCACTGATCGAGCGCATGCAAGCCTATATGCTCAAAGCAGTGCGCGAAGCGAAACGGCACACCAGCTGGATCAATCCCAATATAGCCTATGAAGAAGGCTTGTCGGTTTTCATCAGAAAACTGTTAAGTTTCCCGGAAAGGAATACTTTTTTATCAGCCTTTCAGGCGTTTCATCCAGCAATCGCGCAATGGGGAATGCTGAATTCGTTATCGCAAACCTTGCTCAAATTGACCGTGCCGGGTGTGCCCGATATCTACCAGGGTAATGAATTATGGAATTTTAGCCTGGTCGATCCGGATAACCGGAAAGCTGTGCATTACGCGCAATACCAGCAATGGCTGAAAGACCTGGAGGCACATGCCGACGTACCGCAAGATGCTCTGGCGCAACGGGTCAAACTACTGCTGGAGGATATGGCGGATGGGCGCGCCAAGCTGTATCTGACGTGGCGGCTTTTACAATGCCGCAAACGATGGCCGGAGGTTTTTCAGAATGGCGCTTATTTGCCGCTGGCCGCGGCGGGTGCTCAAAAAGATCATATTTGCGCATTTGCCCGCCGGAGCGCAGAAACGACGTTAGTCATCGTTGCGCCGCGCTGGTTTTCGCAGCTGGTAGCGGCGGACGCCGGCGGACCGCTGATGGAAAACTTCCAGTGGGATGATACGACAGTGATCGAAATTCCTGATCTTACCGCCAAGCGGCAAGGTTTGAATGTATTGACGCAAGAAGCGGTGCCGGTCACTGATAGGAATGGCGTGCCGCAACTGCTCGTTTCAAGCTTGTTTACATCGTTTCCGGTTGCGTTGCTGCAATTCTGATGGATTAAGCGGAGCAACCGGGCTGCCTGAGAGAATCGGTCTGATCTGCCGCGCAGCGCCGATGCGCCCGGGTTTCCGTTTTAGTGCGATTTATTTCCCAGGTACGATTGGCTGATTTTTCCAAGCTCCGACAAGCGCGCCGCCACCAACCCATTGATACTGCCGTGCGGATATTCGCCGTTTGCATCCGCTTCTCCCGCCGCTAAGCCGGTCAACAGCGCAATCGCCTGATCGATATCCGCTACCGCATAGATGTGAAATTTACCCGCCGCCGCAGCAGCGACGACATTCCGGCGCAGCATCAGGTGCTGGACGTTGGCGGCGGGAATCAGGACGCCCTGATCGCCGGTTAATCCGCGCGCGTTGCAGATGTCGAAAAAACCTTCGATTTTTTCGTTGACGGCGCCGATGGCTTGCACTTGGCCGAGCTGGTTGATGGAACCGGTTACCGCCAGCGCCTGGTTGACCGGCGCATCCGCCAGATTGGAAAGCAGTGCGCACAATTCCGCCAGCGATGCGCTGTCGCCGTCGATCATGCCGTACGATTGCTCGAACGCCAGACTGGCGGACAACGCGAGCGGCTGATCCTTGGCGTAGCGGGCGGCGAGAAAGGAGGAGAGAATGAACACGCCTTTGGAGTGGATAGCGCCGGAAAGCTTGACTTCGCGTTCGACGTTGATGACGTCGCCTTTGCCGAAGCGCGTGGTAGCGGTGATACGGGCCGGTTGAGCGAAGGCGAAGCCGCCCAGTTCGATCACCGACAAGCCGTTGACTTGCCCGGTAACCGCGCCGTGCGTGGCGATCATCAATATATCGCGCTGAATCGCTTCGTATAACCGGTCCCGGATGCGATCCTGGCGGCGGATCTGCGCATCGATCGCTTGCTGCACATCGCTTGCCCGCACGGCATCGGAATTGTTGGCGCGCGCCCAGTAATCGGCCTCGTGCAACAGATCGGCGATGCTGCGCATGTGCATGGACAGTTTTTGCGAGTCCCCCGTCAGACGGGCGCTATGATCGATCACCCGGGCAACCGCATGACGGTCATAAGGCAGCAACCCTTCCTTGCGCGTCAGCGTAGCGATCAATTGCGCGTACAGAAAATCATTTTCCGGTGTGCGTTCGATGGTTTCCTCGAAATCCGCGGCAACTTTGAATAGCTCTTTGAACTCCGGATCGTATTCCTGCAATAGGTAATAAAACATCCGCTGGCCAAACAGAACGACCTTGACATCGAGCGGAACCGGCTCCGGTTCGAGCGATACGGTGCTGACGAGACTATAAACCTGCCCGAGCGATTCGATATGAATCTTGCGCGCTTGCAGTGCCCGTTTCAAACCTTCCCAGGCAAACGGCTGCATCAGTACTTTGCGGATATCCAGCAGCAAATAGCCGCCGTTGGCGCGATGCAATGCGCCCGGTTTAATCAATGTGAAATTGGTGACCAGCGCGCCGAACTGGGAAATATGCTCGACCCGTCCGACCAGATTGCTGTACGTCGGATTATCTTCGCTGATGACCGGTGCGCCGGCCTTATGATGGTTGGAAGTCAGCACATTCACCTGATAATTATTGAACGTCTGGTGCGTGACGACCGACATGCCGGAAATGTTGATGGATTCGTCGGGTTTGCGGAAATCGTCGACGTGCATCACCATGTCTTGCTGCACCGCGTCGAGATACGCCAGCACGCCGGGCAAACCGGCATAAATTGCGCGCAATTCATCGATCATGTGCGCAACGCTGGATAGCATCATCTCGTAATTGAGCTGCTTGATGCGCTCACTGCGCTCGCGGCGGCGCTGCGGCAGGTGGCTGAGGATTTTCTCCAGATGCGTTTGCAGTTCGCTGATATCCGCTTCGATCCGGTCTTTTTTTTCCTGCGGCAGCTTGTCGTATTCATCCGGCGGTATGACTTCGCGATTGCGGCCCGGTGCGAGAGCAAATCCTTCCGGCGTGCGCAGCAAGATGATTTCCTTTTTCTCCGCTTCTTCGCCGAGTTCGGCAATTTCACGTTCCTGACGCTCGTTATATTCTTGCTGAATCGCGCTGATCCTGTTGCGGTATTCTTCGCTCTCAAACTGCACCGGAACGGCGCTGCGCAGATAATCCACCAGCCGCTCCATGTGCTGGCGCAATTCTTCGCCTTTTCCGCACGGCAGTTTGAGCACTTTCGGTTTGTGCGGCTGGGTAAAATTGTTCAGATAGCACCAATCCGCCGGTTCCGCTTCCCGGTTCGCCCGGCTTTCGAGAAATTGTTTGACCAGGCTGTGCTTGCCCATGCCGGATGAGCCGAGCACAAAAAGGTTGTATCCGTCGCGGCGGATATCCGAACCGAAGCGCACCGCATCCATGGCGCGCGCCTGGCCGATGATGTCCGTCAGATCCGCTACTTCTGCGGTTGTCCGGAATGAAAATTGATCGGGATCGCACGCCCGGTGAAGTTGTTGCGTTTCCAGTGGAATCATTGTTGTCATTGTTTTTCTTGAAAGGATTGGATAATAATGGACTGCCTGATGGATTCTTGTCTGGGTGAAGTGGCTGCCAAGCGCGCCATGATTAAGCTGTATTGTAATGGATCAAAGCACTCAACCCATAGATTCTGACCGGCTTATTTTTCGGCGCACGGAAGCGGCAGCCGGATCTGATCCGCATCGGCCGGACTGTGGTTTGTGTGTGATAAATGCCATAGTGAAGGTAGGAGGTCTGTTGAATAATAAGATGGTGCGAATTTGCTGTTTAATTTTTTTGCCTGACTAAAAAAGGAGCAGTGAAATGATATTTACGAGAACAAGCAAAGTTTTTCAAGTTTTCCTGGTGATTTGGGCGATCGGCCATGTTCATCCCGCTTGGGCGGATAAAGCATCCGGTGTTTTTACCGCGCAGCAGGCGTGTCCGGCGTATGTGTCAAAAAATAAATCGACCAATCCGGATAACGCGCAGGTTCTGGCGGGCGGAAAATACGATGTCATCGAAGTCATCAAGGCAGGCAATCCGGATTGGTACCGGGTGGTTTTACCCAGCGCAAACCCCAAAGAGCGTTGGGTGAGCGCGGCGTGCGGGCAGGCGCAACTGGATAGCGGCGGCGGAGGAAATGGCGGAGATCATGGCGGTAGTTGCAATACCGCCGGCCAGGCGGATAGTTATGTGCTTGCGCTGTCGTGGCAGCCGGCTTTCTGCGAAGGCAAACCGGACAAGGCGGAATGTAAAATCACCGACCCCAAAGTTTATCAGGCGCGGCATTTTGCACTGCATGGTTTATGGCCGAATAAAAAAAGTTGCGGCATAAACTACGGCTTTTGCGGCGATGTCAAAGGGCAGAAAAGCGACTTCTGCGACTACCCGGCGATTCAATTGGACGCCGATTCCAAAGCTTCTTTAGCCGAGGTGATGCCCAGTGTGACGTCTGGCTCCTGCCTGGAGCGCCATGAATGGTTTAAGCACGGCACCTGCCAAGCGAATTGGCCGATGGCAGGCTATTTTGATGTGGCGGCGGATTTGACGCGCCAGTTCAACGATGCCGGAGCGGCTTATTTTATGAATCGCCGCATCGGCCAGCAGGTCCGCACGGAAGATTTCCTCGCGCGCGTGGCTGCCGTGCTGGGATCCGCCGCAAAAGACAGGATCAAACTGAGCTGTAGCCAAGGTATGCTGGTTGAGGTGCAGTTGAATTTATCGGCTGACCTGAAGCCGGGCGACGATCTTGAAAAATTGCTGGTGAATGCACCGCCGCAAGGTAAATCGAATTGCGGGGATATCTTCCTGGTTGATGCAATCGGTCAGTGATGATTGCTGGTTGCATAAGCTGATTACGTTCATGACGGAGGAAGGTGTCATGAACGTAATCGACGAGCTAGTCGCTTGATACAGATTAGAAAGTCTGAAACACCACATCATCGACCGATAGCGCTGCCGGTTGCTGCATCACGCCGACAAATGTAATGCTGGCGATGTTGTCGACAAAGTGCACGACGATATCGTCTCCTTGCGTATCGATGCTGGTGATATACGGTGACAATTGCGCAAAGTCAGAAACGCCCAGTTTGGTATCGAACGCCACTTTATCCACCCCCGGAACGAAATCCTGAAAGGTATAAAAACCGACATTGGATAATCCGAAGATATCGGAACCCGCGCCGCCGGTCAGGCTATCGTTGCCCAATTGACCGATCAGCGTGTCGTTGCCGCCGTTGCCAACCAACGTATTGCTGGCGCTATTGCCGGCCAGTTTATCGTTACCGGAACCGCCGATGGCATTTTCAATGACTGTGGTCAATCCCAATGAGAGATTATCGATCGCCGCCTGATTGTCCGGGGTGAGTCCGACCGAGCTGAGCGTGCCGGGTGCGGCGGGGTTCAGATTGAGTGTGACCGGGGTAGTCAATGCCGATGCATCGAGCGTATCGGCGCCGCCGTCATCGTAGATGGTTTGCACGCTACGGCCGCTGGCTGCCGTGAGTGTGTAGGTATCATCGCCGGTATGCCCGGGCTTGGCATTATAGAGATAGGCTAAAGCCGCATAATCGTAAGGCGCCAGATTGATCCGTTCGAGACCTTGACTCTGCTGGGTATACGACATGATGCTGAACAATTCGGAATCTTCTGCGCCGGTTAAAAAAGGTCCGTCATTGGCATTGGATGATCCCGGATCGGCTGCATTGTAATCGCCGGGATGTTTCAGTCCGAGTGTATGCCCGATTTCATGGATCAACGTCGAATAGGCATTGGTGCCCGGCACCACGTGTGTTGTCTGCGAAACTGCCGCTGCATTGTTGATAAACAAATCTCCGGCGATGTCGCCGGTAAATTTGTCGGGATAATAGGCATAGCCGGATGTGGCGGCTTGAGCATTGTTGCCGAACCGGAGCTGGCCGTACGAACTTGCGGAATCGCCCACTTCGCGGAAAGTGATATTGAATTGCGACGATAACGTGGCCAGGATTTCCCGCACAGCGGTTTTTTGATCACTGGTCATCACGCTGAAACCGTTGCCATCCTGAGCCGGATCGGCATAAACCGGCAATGCCGACATGAAGCTGTACGTCAACGCAACAGTGCCTCCCGGTCCCGCATCCCAGCGGATATCGCTGCCGGCCAGCACAGCGTCAATGCGATAATCGTCCGTAATACTCGGCATACTGTTCTCCTTGCGAAAATTGAGTGATGAGCGATTAATTCCGAATTTGCGGATTATAGAGCGGCAACCAGGC
>JAFEEV010000335.1 GCA_018240935.1 Pseudomonadota bacterium | reverse complement strand
GTTAGCAAAAAAGGTTGAAAATTTGGGTGCAATTATAGGTGGCAGGAAACAATGAAAGCAAGCCAAAGTTACAAAGAAATGATGTTTGGAGCTATGCCGTTATACCTGCCTGCACAATCACTCTATCCCTTTCGATCACCTTTTTAAAAGCCTCGCTCGCCGTTGTCCAATCGACGATATCCACTTTATACGGCAGATCCGATTCTCCGAAAGCTTCCGCCAATTGCGCAGCCAAATCGATCCCAAGCGATTTTTCTCCGTTGATCGCCAAATCCAGATCAGAATATTGCTTGGCACGGCCGATAGCGCGAGAACCGAAAGCCCACACCGTATAATCCGGAACATGTGCACGCAAAATGTTCCGGATGATCGACCAATCGGCTTCGGATACCGCAATCGGTGGCCGGTCACTCATTTCGACAAGCGCTGCATTAATTGCTGATGCAGATATTGCGCTTCTTTCAAAAAACCCGGAATTGCATCCACCACCTCGCGTGCAATGACCTCATCATACGTATGGCTGGTTTTTGCCCGCATATCGCGATACCGCCGCCATTGCGGCCAATCTCCCAGCAACAAGCCCTGCTCATTGGCGGAACGAATCAAATAATGAAAATCCGCTTGATCAAACTCCATCGGATTAGCTGCCGATGCCTCCAGGTAGCGCTTGAGCATTTTATGCGCAAGCTCGTAAGTAAATTCAAAGCGCTGAATCAAACCATCACGAATTTGCGTGTCACTGATATCGGATTGATAACGCACCCAGCCTTCATCCAATCGGGTAATTGCATTCGTTAAAGAAGAAATATCGAGAGACATAGACGGAGCGCTGAATAAATGTGGATTCGAGAATATCATATTTTTCATTGATCCTTGAAAATGGGCAAATTTGCCTTCATCGACAATCCCGGGCGTACAGTCAATTTGCGAAGCTCGATTACCGGATAAACCGGTTGCAAAAATACTCAAAAATTTTCAGACAGTGCTACCATGCAATACTGCATCGATAGTATGATTAATTCACTCAATACTTGAAAATCAACATGGCAACCATACGAAAAACGATTACGTTAACCGACAAGCAAGATCAATGGATCAAAACGCAAATTGCCGCTGGCGGCTTTACCAATGACAGCGAATATATCCGTGATCTGGTACGCCGCGATCAGGAACAAAATGCGCAGTTTCTAGCATTAAAACAGGCTATTAAGGATGGATTGGAGAGCGGCGTAAGCAATAAGACAGTTGGCGAGATTTGGGAAGAAGCCGAGCAGCGTTCTAAAAATAAGCGTGGCTAAATTCCTGCTAACCAATCGGGCGGCCACCGACCTGTCCGATATTGCTGATTTTACCATTCAGACTTTCGGCATCGAACAGGCTAGATTTTATCGCGATGGACTCAATCATTGCTTTGAAATTCTTGCTGAAAATCCACAGCTAGGGCGAAATGTTGCAGAACTCGCGCAAAGCTTGAAGCGATTCGAATATCAATCCCATGTCGTATTTTATATCCCCAAGGAATCGCATATTCTGATCGTGCGTATTTTGCACCAACGCATGGATTTTTGGCGGCATTTACCGGAATCTTTAACAAAATAGCTGGATCTTCTGCAATCTTCTCGCTTCTCGACCACTATCCCTCTGGTTAGTCACAAGCGCTAATTTCAACCGTATCAATTGGATTGAGGACCACTTTCAAAAAATCGTCAGCACTCATGGCTATTACCCTCAACGCCGGTGTTCAGCGGCCGGACGAGCCGAGCGAAGCGAGGCGAGGACGGTCCGCTGGAACACCTTGCTGGCCCTCACTCGCGGTACTCGTTGAGGACACGTTTGCCTGCAGAAATCCGATCTGTGCGACTGCAGCCACGAAGGTCGCCAAAAACCTTCAACGCTTGCTCAAATAGGTCCGCAGCATCCTCCACGGCGGGCGCCTGACAGGCGATGTACCAGAGCTGAAATACCGACTCCTCCATGGAAAGCTTCCCCAAGCCTCCATGGCTCAACAGCTCGCCAGCATTCAGTGTTGCGAAGAATGCCAATGATTCAGTGTCCGTTGGGTTCAGCTCCAGCGTACCGTCTGGGTCATCTCTTGCGTGCTTCAGGAAATTCTGCGCTTCGCGCATGATGTTGAAGTAATTCTCCGTCTTAAGATTGTTTGCTTCTTGGGCAAAGCGGTCCCACGACTTGTGCGGCACCCTGTGTTCAACAAGATCGCTTAGGACGATTGAAGCCGCGCCGACGAGCGTGTGCGTGGCAATGGGGTCGCCACCTTCAAACATGAGTCGGATTGCCGCCTGAAGCTGTCGCCTGGCCGCTTCAAGCTTTCCAACTCGAACCACGTCACTCATGTGAGAGCCAACTAAAATTAGACGTCCGAAATGACGCAATAGTATGCGGCAAAGATAGAATTAATAAATAAAAACAGCATGCTATTTGCATTTTCTTACTAAAAATACGCCAAAAGTATTTTCAATATAACACATTCGATGAAAGCATCGGCAAGGGAGCTCAAGCCGGGCTTGTTGCAGAAAATTCAACTGGCGCACCGGTCAATCGCTTTCACCCGACAACCAGTTCCACTGGTTGGCCGGTACGGGTTGTCGATGTAATCAGCCTATCCAAGCTGAATTTTCCCATTTGCCGCGCGGTTTCATGGCGGCTGATGCGCCGCTTAGCGGTGATATTCGCCGGAGCGTTCGGGCTGATAGGTGACTTCCTTGATCCGCACGCGCAACATGCCGCCGCCCGGCTTGGGCCATTCAATTTCGTCCCCTTGGGAAAGCCCGAGCAGCGCGCTGCCAACCGGTGCAAGAATCGAAATCTTTTCACCGGAAGCATCCACATTCCAGGGATATACGAGCGTAAGGCAAAATTCCTCGTGTGAGGAATCGACTTCAAATCTCACCGTGGAATTCATCGTGACCACCGTCGCGGGAACATCCTCCGGTTCTACAATTTCCGCCCGGGCCAGTTCGGCCTCAAGATTATCCTTGCCGGGAAAGGACATGTCCGATAACGATTCAATAAGCCGCTCAAGCCGCTCGGTGTCGAGTGACGAAATGATCACTCTCGGTTTTTTATAGGGTTTTGTCATTTAAATCCTCTGTTGATGGTTAAAGTATGGCCTAATTGGAATTAGGGAAACAGTTATTAATATAGCGCTAATCCATTTCAACCGGGCATGGCGCATTTCCTCGCGAAAAGGTGCTATGCTGCGATGCGATTAAAAACACAAACATCATTCTCTAAATACCGGCGATCAGAACTTGGCGCACGTGAACGATATCGAAGAAATTATCCAGGCCTTGCGCAAATTCCGTGATGAGCGGGATTGGGCGCAATTTCATAACGCCAAGGACCTTGCGCTGGCGTTGAATATCGAAGCCGGTGAGCTGCTCGAGGCTTTTTTATGGAAAGCGCCGGAGCAGGCGGATGTCGACAGCATCAAGGAAGAGCTGGCCGATGTTTTCACGTTTGCTTTACTGCTGGCGGAAAAATACGATTTGGATGTGAAGCAGATCGTACTGGAGAAAATGCAAAAAAATGCGCTGAAGTATCCGGTCGAAAAAGCCAAAGGCAGCGCGAAAAAGTACACCGAGTTATAACGGTATGCGCTAGAAAATGTTTTCGTCACTTCACCGCTAAGCGCCACAACGACGTCGATTCCGCCGCGCGCGCGGCGTGCAACGCATCGCTGGCGTCCGAAACGCGCGGATGGTGCGGTTTGGTATCGATCCTGCTCAATACCTTCAAACCTGCGGCATCGATCATGTGCAGTAATTCTTCTCGCGTACGCAATCCCAAGTGCTCGGCCAAATCGGACAAAATCAGCCAGCCTTCGCCGCCGGGCAGCAAATGCGCGCTCAGTCCGTGCAAGAATCCGCGCAACATACGGCTTTCCGGATCGAAAATGGCATGCTCCAGCGGCGAACTCGGGCGCGCCGGAATCCACGGCGGATTGCATACGATCAATGCCGCTTGCCCGGATGGAAAAAGATCGGTTTGCACCAGCTCCACCTGATTCATCAGATTCAAGCGCGTTAAATTAGCGCGCGCGCAGTGCAAGGCACGCGGATCCAGGTCGGTTGCCACGATGCGCTGAACACCGCGCAGCGCCAGTGCGGCAGCCAAAACGCCGGTGCCGGTGCCGATATCGAAGGCGATCGATTGTTCCGCCAGCAGCTTAGGCGGCGGGGCTTGCGCGGCCAGTTTTATGTACTCGCTGCGGACCGGCGCAAACACGCCGTAGTGCGGGTGAATGGTGATATCCAAAGCCGGAATTTCGATGCCTTTTTTGCGCCATTCATGCGCGCCGATTATCCCCAGCAGCTCACGCAACGAAGTGATAAACGGTGCGATGCATGGGCCGTACACCTCCGAACAAGCATCGCGAACGTCCGGCGCGCGGCGCAATGGAATGGTGTAATCGGCTTCGAACGGAATCAGCAGTTTTTCCAGCGTTCGCGCGCGCTGCGATTGC
>JAFEEV010000334.1 GCA_018240935.1 Pseudomonadota bacterium | reverse complement strand
TTCTGTGTAACATGGCGCTAAGAAAGCTCCGAGAAACTACTGCACCCGGCCATGCCTGCCCATCGCTCGCTACCTTTTTCAAAGTTCCCCTAACGTTGTTGAGCAAGGCTTCCGGCTGTGGAAATAGCGTGCGCAATGCCGCGAATAGATACATTGGCCGGGGTAAGTGTTAAAAAATCGATCATGGCATTTTTGCAGTATCCGCTGATTGCGAAGGTTTAAAAAATTAAATACGACTGCCAGGGGAAGTTTCCAGAAACACAAAAATAACCGCGAAAAGCCAATATAGCGCAATATTCATCAAGAAAGTGGATTAAAATTGGCGCTGACAAAATTGAATGAAAATTTACCTGCTGCATGACGGCAGATTGCACAATCAGTATCCGGCCTAAACGTTTCAATGACTACCATTCCTGGAATTACCCTTTTCTCGTTGGATTGCGCACCATGACATCCGAGCATTTGATTGAAATCAGCGGATTGAGTTTTTCCTACGATACGCGCGCAATTTTGAAGGGCATCGACATGACGATGCAGCGCGGCAAGGTGATCGCCATCATGGGCGGCAGCGGTTCGGGCAAAACCACGCTATTGCGCTTAATCGGCGGTGTGATTCAACCCACATCCGGTTATGTCCGGTTTGACGGCAAGATCGTACATGAGCTGGAGCGCGATGCATTGTTCAAACTGCGCCGCAAGATGGGTATGTTGTTCCAGTTCGGCGCATTGTTCACCGATTTGTCGGTGTTCGACAATGTGGCGTTTCAGATGCGTGAGCATACCAATCTGCCGGAATCGATGATTCGCGATCTGGTGCTGATGAAATTGCACGCGGTCGGTTTGCGCGGCGCGCATCATTTAATGCCCAATCAGTTATCCGGCGGGATGGCGCGCCGTGTTGCCTTGGCGCGCTCGATCGCGCTCGATCCGATGCTGATTATGTACGATGAGCCGTTCACCGGGCTGGATCCGATTTCGCTCAGCGTGATCGGAAACCTGATCCGGCGTTTGACCGATGCGCTTGGCATGACCTCGATCGTGGTTACGCATGATGTGCAAGAATCGCTAAAAATTGTGGATTATGTTTATTTTATTGCCGACGGTGTGATTGCCGCCGAAGGTACGCCGAAAGAAGTGCAAAAATCGGTTGCGCCTTTTGTGCATCAGTTTGTGCATGGCGAAGAAGACGGGCCGGTGCCGTTTCATTATCCGGCGCAGAGCTATCAAAAAGATTTGAATCTGGAGAATAAGCGTGCCTAAACGGATCGTAGCCGGTATTCGGAATATCGGACATCGCGTGATCGACGGTGTGTGGCGTTTGGGCGTGGCCAGCCGCTTTTTCCTGCTGGTGCTGTTTAAGTCCGGCACCAGCCTGCGCCGCTTCAATCTGGTCATCCGGGAACTGTATTTCACCGGCGTTCTGTCACTGATCATTATTGTCGTATCGGGACTCTTTGTCGGCATGGTGCTGGGTTTGCAGGGTTATGAGACGTTGCAGAAATACGGTTCGGAATCCGCGGTCGGCACGCTGGTGGCGTTGTCGCTGGTGCGTGAATTGGGGCCGGTCGTGGCGGCATTGTTGTTTGCCAGCCGCGCCGGTTCCGCGATCACCGCCGAGATCGGTTTAATGAAAGCGACCGAGCAATTGTCCGCGATGAGTATGATGGCGGTCGATCCGGTGGCGCGCGTGGTTGCGCCGCGTTTCTGGTCGGGCGTGATTTCGATGCCGTTGCTGGCGGCGATATTTTCCGTCATGGGCGTGTTCGGCGGTTATCTCGTGACGGTGGTGTTCATCGGTGTGGATGAAGGATCTTTCTGGTCGCAGATGCAAGATTCGGTCGATTTCAGGTTCGACATCATGAACGGTTTTATTAAAAGTTGCTATTTCGGTGTCGCGGTGACCGCCATTGCCGTTTTTGAAGGCTACGATGCGCCGCCGACCGCGGAAGGCGTATCGGGGGCCACCACGCGGACCGTGGTCACGTCGTCATTGGCGATTCTGGGGCTTGATTTTATTCTGACCGCTTTCATGTTTAGAGGAGTGAGTTAATGCAGCGGACAACGATGGATTTGTGGGTGGGATTGTTTGTGGTCATGGGGATTGTTGCGCTCATGATCCTGAGTCTGAAGGTGGGTAATCTCAATGTCTATAATCCTTCCCACAGCTATGTCATCACCGGTAATTTTGAAAATATCGGTGGCCTGAAGGTGCGCGCGCCGGTCAAAAGCGCGGGTGTCGTCGTCGGGCGCGTGACCGATATTCAATTCAGCACGGAGACGTACGATGCAGTCGTGACGATGAGCATGGATAGCCGTTTTCCGTTTCCTAAAGATACCTTTGCCAGTATTTTGACGTCCGGCTTGCTGGGCGAGCAATACATCGGATTGGCCGCGGGCGGGGATGAGGTGAAACTGAAAGATGGTGATAAAATCATGAAAACCAATTCCGCCATGGTGCTGGAGGAACTGATCGGGCGCTTTTTGTTCAATAAGGCTTCGGAAGACGATTCTTCTTTGTGATGTGACCGGTATTTGTTAATTTAGTGATTGATGGTTTAGTATTGCAGCTTGCGACATAAAACGAGTGTGAGGAAACAATGAAAAAAATTCTTGGAATAATGATATTAATGTTCTCGAGCTTGCTGGCATTCCCCGCCTGGTCGGTAGAGATGGCGCCCGACCGGCTGGTTGATAAAACAGTCAAGGAAGTGATCGAGATCATTCAGAAAGATGAAGAATTGAAAAATGGCAATAAAGATAAAATGCTCGATCTGATCGAGACCAAGATATTGCCGCACTTCAATTTTACCCGCATGACCCAGCTTGCGATGGGGCAACATTGGTCGAAAGCCGAACCGGGACAGCAAGCCAAATTGGTTGACGAATTCCGTACCTTGCTGGTGCGCACTTATTCCAACGCATTGACGACGTATAATCACGAGACGATCAAAGTCAATCCGATCAAGCAACTGGGTGACAGCGTCGAGACCACGGTGCGCACAGTGGTGGTGCAAGGAAAAGGAAGAGAGCCGGTGCCGATCGATTACAGCATGGAGAAAAAGCCGGACGGCTGGAAAGTTTACGATGTAACGGTTGCCGGTGTCAGTCTGGTTACCAACTACCGCGGAACTTTCAACAGCCAGGTGCGTAAAGGCGGGGTCGAAGGTTTGTTGAAAGCGCTGGCGGATAAAAACAAATCCCTGGAAGGGAAGCAGTAACGGCGCGCGCAACCCAATGAATACTTCGGCTGCAATGATCTTCCGTGAGGGTAACCGCATGATCGTGCAGGGCGCCGTTACGATCGACAGCGTTGTGATGCTGACGAAAACGGGGATTGCATTGTTCGACGATCAACCGCTTACCATCGATTTGGATCAAGTGACCGAAGTCGATTCCACGATCGTCAGCATGCTGCTGGAATGGTTGCGCGCAACGCAAAAAAACAATCAGGCATTGCACGTCGTCAATATGCCCGGCAGTCTTAAAAGCTTGATTCAATTATACGGGATCACGGAACTCATTCCGCTCCCGGCATCCGAAGACGCACTGCACAGCGCTTCCTGAGCAGGCGCGTTGTTGCTGTTTTCAAGGTTCTGATTTATTCATCCGATGTTGCCCGCTATCGCCGTCAAGCAAGTATCGAAGCGTTTTGGCGGCGTGCGCGCCTTGTCCGGTATCGATCTGGAAATTCATAGCGGCGAGTTTTTTGCGCTGCTGGGGCCGAATGGCGCCGGTAAAACCACGCTGATCAACATCATTGCCGGTTTGTCGCTGGCCGACAGCGGTTCGGTGCGTGTGATGGGGCACGATGTCATCGCGCAGTATCAGCAGGCGCGCAGCAATCTCGGCGTGGTGCCGCAGGAGTTGGTGTTCGATCCTTTCTTCACGGTGCGCGAGATTCTGTTGATTCAATCGGGCTATTACGGCATCAAGAACAATGCGCGCTGGGTGGACGAAGTCATCGAGCATCTCGATTTGACCGATAAAGCGAATGCCAACATGCGCGCGTTATCCGGCGGCATGAAGCGCCGTGTGCTGGTTGCGCAGGCACTGGTGCACAAACCGCCGGTGATTATTCTGGATGAACCGACTGCCGGGGTCGACGTGGAATTGCGCCAAACGTTGTGGGATTTCATTCAACAGCTGAACCGCAAT
>JAFEEV010000333.1 GCA_018240935.1 Pseudomonadota bacterium | reverse complement strand
CCGATGCTTTGAATTCGCTGCGTGCGCCGCTTTGCATGCCCGAGCTTACAAATGAATTGTTTTTTACCGATGCGGAAACTTTTACTTGATCGCCGTTCAACAGCACATTCTTGCCCGATGCGTACAGCGTTCCGATGACGGCATCGCTTGCTCCGGCATTGCGATGAAGGCGGAATCCCATATTCTCGTCTTGCTCCCAGAAACCGCCGTTTTCGGCAAAATTCCTGTCCTGGATGGGCACGGTTTTACAACCGGAAAGCAACCCAATCAGCAGCAAAAGTAACAACCAGCTTTGAAGATTAACGCCAGGTTCGCCTCGATTGCACAAAAATGGAATGTGTTTTTCGATGTCCATGTTGCTTCTCCTTTCAGCTGCGGGTTTCGGATGGAATCACTGTACTGCGATCGATCTGAATCGGGACTGAATGCAGTCAGTCACGTATTAAACAGGCAATAGTCAGCTATTGGATAATAATGTTCCTTTCTGAAATATTTTGTTTTATTCTTAGGGAAGCTCTGAAAAAGGGAAGCGAGCGACGGTCAGGCAAGGCGAAATCAGATGAAAAGGCGCAGTTTACAAGATGTAAATGAGCATTTTGAGTCTGATTTCAACACAGCATGATCGAACGCAGTAGTTTTTCTGAGCTTCCTTAGCTGATAAACGATCGATCGGCGATCTCGGGCAAACGTAATTCCAGCCGGATTTCTGAGTGATTGAGTGCGATGGTTAACACACATTCGAGGAGGTGGACATGGCGCGTATCGTTATTCTGGGTGCGGGTATCGGCGGTGTGCCGATGGCTTACGAGATGAAGGAGACTGTCGGCCAGCATCATGACGTGATCGTAATATCGGATTCGCCGACGTTCCATTTCGTGCCGTCGAATGTCTGGGTTCCGCCCGGGTGGCGCACGGCGGAAGCTTTGAAAATCGAGCTTGCGCCCGTGATGCAAAGTAAAGGCATCACGTTCATTCAGCAAGCGGCTTCTTCCATCGACCCGGACAACAATCAAGTGATTCTCGCGGATGAGTCCGCCGTGGCTTACGATTTCCTGATCATTGCGACAGGACCGCGTCTGGCGTTCGATGAAATCCCGGGGCTGGGGCCGAAGGGCTACACCTCGTCGATCTGTCATGTCGACCATGCCGCCGTTGCCGCGGAAGACTGGCGCAAATTCATCGAAAACCCCGGCCCGATCGTCGTCGGCGCGGTTCAGGGCGCTTCCTGTTTCGGCCCGGCGTATGAGTATTTGATGGTTCTTGAAACCGAATTGCGTAAAAGGAAAATGCGCGACAAAGTGCCGATGACTTTCGTGACCTCGGAACCTTATATCGGCCACCTCGGGCTGGGCGGCGTCGGCGACACCAAGGGTTTGCTGGAAAGCGCCTTGCGCGACAAGACCATCAAATGGATAACGAATGCCCGGGTCGACATGATTGAACCGGGGATGATTTTTGTGACCGAAGTCGACGAAGACGGTCACGACAAAAAAAAGCACGAACTGCCCTTCAAACACTCCATGATGCTGCCCGCCTTTACCGGCGTCGATGCGGTGCGTCATGTCAAGGCGCAAGGTCTGGTGAATCCGCGCGGTTTTGTTCTGGTGGATGAATATCAGCGCAATAAGGCTTATAAAAACATTTATTCGGTCGGCGTCTGTATCGCCATTCCGCCGATTGAAAAAACACCGCTGCCGGTAGGCGCGCCGAAAACCGGGTATATGATCGAATCCATGGTAACCGCGGTCGCCCATAACATTGCCGAAGAACTGTCCGGCAAGGAACCGTCGCACAAGGCGACATGGAACGCTCTATGTCTGGCCGATTTCGGCGATTCCGGCGTGGCTTTTCTGGCGCAGCCGCAAATTCCGCCGCGCAATACCACATGGTCTTCGGAAGGAAAATGGGTGCATCTGGCGAAAATCGGGTTTGAGCAATATTTCATGCGTAAAATTCGCAAAGGCATCACTGAACCCTATTATGAGAAACTGATCCTCAAACTGATGGGACTTACCCGGTTAAAGGAAAAAGGTGAATAAAATGACATTGGATAGAGCGGTTATCGCTGTGGCAGGCAGCTTTATTTTAATCAGTCTGCTGCTGGCCCATTTTCATTCCAGTAACTGGTTGTGGTTTACCGCCTTTGTCGGCGCAAATTTGTTGCAGTCGGCATTCACAGGGTTTTGCCCGATGGCCATGTTCCTGAAGAAACTGGGGGTTAAGCCGGGGAGCGCGTTCTGATCGCTTGCGCGCCGTTCCGTTGAAACTCGAATTGGATGACAATGCGAGGAAACGCAAACCGGAGAACAAAAGCTTTCGGCTTGCCTGCTGTGTGCAGTTTGTACTGAGCCGGTCCTGTTTTTTCCAGCCGGGTGATGACGGCGGCCGGTTGCCGCTCCTACGTGAGATATGCCAACAATAATTCAAAATAAACTGGTATCCATCCTGATATGGATCGCGATGTCATCGCATGCGACGGCAAGCGAGAATGCGGTTTTCGGCCCGGATGCCGGCGCGGCGGTTGTGAAAAACCCGGCTGCGCAGGTGTTTACGCTCGATCAGGCCATTGATTACGCCTTGGCCAACAATCCCGACTTGCAGATCGCCGTGGAACGCATCAAGCAGGCCGAAGCCCGTCTGGGTATGGCGCTTTCCGCGTTTTATCCGCAAATTTCGGCGCGCGCTAGCTACGAGAACTCCAACAATCCGGCGCAGGTATTCGCCATGATCGTGGCGCAGCGGGATTTTGATGTCAATGCCATGCAGAACATCAACAGCCCCGGCTACCGGCAGAATTTCCGCCCGGAAATCATCGGCACCTTGTCGCTTTTTCGCGGCGGACAAGATTATCAAAAAAGCAAGGCGGCCGAATTGGGCATCGATGCCGCCGAATTTGAGCGTTCAACCGTGAAAAATGCGCTGGTGGAAGCGGTGACGGTTTCTTACTACGCCTACCTGGCAGCGCAGGAAGCGCTGAAAGTCGCGAAAGACTCGATCCATGCCATTTCAGGCGAACTCAAACAAACCAAACTGCAATACGAAGCGGGAACCGCGTTGAAATCCGAGATGCTGTCCTTGGATGTCAAACTGGCCGAGGCGCAAGAAGCCGAAATCAGGGCCGCCAATGCCATCGAACTGTCCAAAACCAGTATCGCCAATCTGCTCGGGCTGGAGCATTCCGCAGCGTTTGCCGTTGCGGCAACGTCCAGACTGATCAAACCTCATCCGGCCGGATCGTTTGACGAAATGCTTCAGCAGGCGCTGGCCGGACGCCCGGAAATCATGGCGGCGGCCAAGCAGGTGGAAATCAGCGAGCGCGAACTCAAAGCCGAGCTGGGCGCATATCTGCCCAAGGCCGATGCTTATGTCAGCTACGGCCAGAACAGCCAGTCGCCGGGCTTTTCCGGGCAGAAGGACAATGTCACCGTCGGGGTCGCCGTGGAAATGAATCTGTTTTCCGGTCTCAATACTAAACAGCGGGTCAGCGCCGCGGAGAGAAAGGTAAAAGAAATGCGTGAAATGGAGCGAAAAACCAAACTGGCCATCGAGCAGGAAGTCAAAACCGCTTTCTTGAAACTGCAAGAAGCGCTGGCGCGGCTGCATGTTGCCGAAACCTCGGTGCAGGCGGCGGAAGAAGCGCAACGACTGGTGCACGAAGAACGGCGGGCCGGAATGGCGACGGTGACGCGCTACATCGAATCCGAAGCCGCGCGCAACAAAGCGCAATCCGGCTCCATTGCGGCGCATTACGATGCCTTGAGCGCGGAAATGGCACTGAAAAAAGCAGTCGGTAATTGGAAATAAAGGAGCGCCTATGTTTTCGGCTCATGGAACAAAAAATACCGGAAGAATTATTACGGTTGGCGCGGTGACGCTGGTGTTGATCCTGCTGCTGATTTACATGCAGGGCGGTTTTACCGGCAAAGTGACGCCGGGAACAACGCCATTGACCGGCGCAGCGGATCCGCCGCCCAGCCTTACGGCAGCCGTAACCGAGCAGCAAGTGGGCGACATACTGGCCTGGCCCGGTGTGGTGAAATCCAGAACCGTCGCCGATATCGCGCCCAGACTGACAGCCCGGATCGTCGAAATCAACGTCAACGCGGGCGACAGCGTCAAGAAAGGCGATGTGATCGCCCGCCTGGACGAACGCGATCTTAGGGCGCAAGAGAAAGCAGCGCTTGCCGCGCTGTCGGGTGCGAATGCACACGCGGCCCGCAGCAGTGCGGACCAGCAGCGCATCAGCGGTTTGTACGAAAAAGAGGCGGCGACGCGTGAACGATATGACGCTGCCGTGGCACAGGCGAAGGAAGCGCAAGCACGCGCCAGCCAAGCTAACGGGGCGTTGACTGAAATCCGGGCGCGGCTGGCCGACACGCTGTTGCTGGCGCCTTTCGACGGCACCGTGGTCAAGCGGCTGAAACAGCCGGGAGACATGGGAATGCCGGGCGTTCCGGTGGTGACGCTGCAAGTGCCGCGCGGTCTCAGGCTGGAAGCCGAAGTACCGGCTGCCTGCGCCGGAGCGTTCCAGCCCGGGGAAACGGTGGTGGTGCGGATCGATACGCTCGATCAGACTTTCAACGCAACGATCGACGAGATCATTCCGGAAATGGATGCGCGCACGCACTCGCAACTGATCAAAATCGCGCTGCCTGCGGTTGAAGGTCTGAAACCGGGGCATTTTGGCTGGCTGAAACAAGCTTGCGAAGAACATACCGCACTGCTGATACCGGCCAGCGCCGTACAGCATCTCGGCCAACTGGAAATCGTCCGGGTGCTGTCCGGCGGACGGCAATCCACGCGCCATATCCGCACCGGTAAAACCTTTGGCGGCCGGGTCGAAGTCATTTCCGGCTTGCATGCGGGCGAAATCGTCATGACCGATCCCCGCCAGGCGCAGTGATGGACAATGACAACCAACAGAACGCCAGACATGGCTTGACGGCCAAGATCGTCAAGATCTTCACGACTTCGCAGCTTTCCATACTGTTTCTGATCATTTCGATGCTGGCGGGCGCGGTTGCGCTGATACTGACGCCGCGCGAGGAAGATCCGCAAATCGTCGTGCCGGTGATGGATGTGCTGCTCGAGTACCCCGGCGCGTCGAGCGAGGAAGTGGAAAAACTCGCAGCCACGCCATTGGAAGTATTGCTGAAGCAAATCGAGGGCGTGGAATATGTGTATTCCGTATCCCGCCCTGGCGCAGCGGTGATTACCGTGCGTTACTATGTCGGCCAGAATTACGAAAACAGCCTGATCAAAACCTGGAACAAACTGCTGTCCAATCAGCATCTGATTCCGCCGGGCGTGACCGGCTGGCGGGTCAATCCGGTCGAAATCGACAATGTGCCGATCGTCATGCTGACGCTGTCGTCGCAAAGCGGCCAGCATGATTCCATGACGTTGCGCCGCATTGCCGATGAGCTGATCGCCGCATTCAGGAGCATCGACGATGCCGGCAAGAGCTGGGTGACCGGCGGCGAGCAGCGGCGCGTATCGATTCATGCCGACCCGGCGCGGCTGGCGGTGCATGGCGTTACCCTGAACGAGATCGTGCGCGCGCTGGCTGACACCAATGTCAATCTGCAAGCCGGCCGTTTTGAACGCGGCAACCGCGAAATTCTGCTCGAAGCCGGTCCGCATTTCGCTTCGGCCACGGAAGTCGAAGCCGTCGTCGTCAAAAGCATCGGCAACCGGCCGGTTTATCTGCGCGATGTCGCACGCGTCGTGGATGGCCCGGCCGACGTCAATCATTACACGCGCATCGGCTTCGGTCCCGCGGTGGCAAGCATGGTCACGGCCGGTCAGGCAACGGGTGTGCAACCGCACGCCGGGCAGGAACGCCAGATGGTGACGCTCGCCATCGCCAAGCGCAAGGGCAGCAATGCCGTCACGGTGGCCGACGCCGTGCTGGCCATGGCGGGCAAGCTGCACGGCACGCTCGTGCCGCAGGATGTGTTGCTGACGGTGACGCGGAATTACGGCGAAACCGCCAATCACAAGGTCAACGAACTCGTCAAACATCTCTGTTTTGCGATTGTGATCATCATGGCGCTGCTGGCATTCTCGCTCGGCCCGAAAGAAGCGTTCATCGTGTCGATTGCCGTGCCGATGACGCTGGCGCTGACGTTGCTGCTCGATTATCTCACCGGCTATACCATCAACCGGGTCACGCTGTTTGCGCTGATTCTGTCCCTGGGGTTGCTGGTGGACGATCCGATCGTCGACGTCGAAAACATTCACCGCCATTACCAGCTGCGCAAGGAATCGCCGCTGGACGCGCTGCTGACAGCCGTCGAGGAAGTCAGGCCGCCGACCATACTGGCGACGTTCACCGTCATCGTTTCCTTCCTGCCGATGTTTTTCATCACCGGCATGATGGGGCCGTACATGGCGCCGATGGCCTTCAACGTGCCCGTAGCCATGCTCATTTCGCTGATCGTGGCCTTTACCGTCACGCCCTGGGCCAGTTACAAGCTGTTGCAAACCGATTATCACAAACCGCAGCACGAAGCGCCGGTTGAATTCAAACGCACAGCGATCTACCGGCTGTATCGCGCTACACTGCACCCGCTGCTGGCGGCCCCCGGGCGGGCATGGCTGTTCCTGCTGATCATTCTGGTTGCCTTTGCGGCTTCGGTCATGCTGGCGGTTACCCGGGCCGTGCCGCTGAAACTGCTGCCGTTCGACAACAAAAACGAATTGCAGATCGTCATCGACATGCCGCGCGGCTCGACGCTGGAACAAACCGACGAAGTCGCGCGCGCGCTGGGACGCTATCTCGCCACCGTCAACGAAGTCACCGATTATCAAACCTACACCGGCACGGCTTCGCCGATGGATTTCAACGGCATGGTGCGGCGCTACTATCTGCGCGCTGGCGGTTATATGGGCGATGTGCGGATCAACTTGCTGCCCAAGGATATGCGCAAGCATCAATCGCATGAAATCGCGTTGCGTATCCGGCCCGAAGTGGAAAAAATAGGCCGGCAATACGGCGCCAACCTGAAAATCGTGGAAATCCCGCCCGGCCCGCCGGTGCTGGCCAGCGTGGTGGCGGAAATCTACGGTCCGCCCGAAGCCCGCATTGCCGATCTGGTGCAAGTCACCCGGCGCGTACGCGGCGACATCGAGACCATCGCAGGGGTTGTCGATGCCGATGATTTTTCCGAAGCGTTGCACGATAAGATTCATTTCCGGCTCGACCGCGAGAAAGCCGCCTTGTCCGGCGTCAGTGCCGCACAAGTTGCCGAAGCGCTGCGCATAGCCGCTGCCGGGCATGTGGCCGGTATCGTGCATTCCGATACCGAGCGCATGCCGCTT
>JAFEEV010000332.1 GCA_018240935.1 Pseudomonadota bacterium | reverse complement strand
GACGACGACATGGCGCAGTTGCAACTCGAAGACGAAGACTATGTCTGGATCACGCGGCAGATCAAAGCGATCGCCGCAAAATACTCACATGGCCGTATCGTCTCGGCGCTGGAAGGCGGGTATGAATTGCAATCGCTGGGGCGGGGCGTGGCGGCGCACATTCGGATATTGGCAGCGGATTGAGGCGAGATTAACCAGGTTTATCATCCGGTTGTTTGTATTACAGCGAGTGATATAAACTGCCACTCTGCAATTCTGCACGCCAGCAACTGGCGAAGAATTACCGGTATTTTAATTATTTTTCATGGGTCCACGTGTCAATGAAGTTTTTTACTTTTATCTTGTTAGCGATGATTTCCGGCCTGGTCAGCGCTGCCGAACCGGCACCAGCCGGAGTATCCGATACCCTGGAGGAGCGGGTAAAACCCTGCATCATCTGTCATAGAGATGCTGATTTAATAGACCGGGATGCCTATTTCCCGCGTATTGCGGGCAAACCGGCGGGTTATCTCTACAATCAGCTGCGTAATTTTCGTGATGGGCGGCGCTATTATCAGCCGATGGCCATTTTGCTCGAAAACATGTCGGACGAATACATGCGGGAAATCGCCGAGTATTTTGCTGCCCAACCCTACGCGTATCTGGAGCCGGTAGCGCCTGCTTTGTCCCCCGCCGAAACAAAATCCGTGGAAACCCTGATGTATTCCGGCGACCCCGAGCGCGATCTTCCGGCTTGCAGCGCTTGTCATGGTGACAAGCTGATGGGCGTGCAACCAGCCATTCCCGGTTTGCTGGGCTTGCCGCATGCTTATCTGGCGGCGCAATTCGGCGGCTGGCGCAATGGCGGGATCATGCGCGGCCAGATACCCGACTGCATGTCGGAAATCGCCAAAAAACTGACTCAGGAAGAAGTCAATGCGCTGGTGCAGTGGCTGCCCGGGCTGCCGGTATCGGGGCAATCCGCCGGAGCGGACGCGCTGACCCCGGAACTGGCGCAACGTTGCCGGACTATTTTGTCCGGGAAGGAGGTGGCGCGATGAGAAATTCGAGTGGAGCAGGGTTTATGAGCAAATGGCTGGTTATCGCTAGCTGGGTTGCGGGTGGTTTGCTGTCCCCGATACCAATGGCATCGGCTCAAACGCCGGCGGATTCCGCTGCGGAACAGATCCGGCGTGGAGAATATCTTGCCCGGGCAGGCAACTGCATGGGGTGTCATACCACGCGCGGAGGCGAGCCTTATGCGGGCGGGCGCAAGCTGAATACGCCTTTCGGTCAATTCGTCACGCCGAATATCACACCGGATAACGAAACCGGCATTGGCCGCTGGAACAGCGAGGATTTCTGGCAAGCGCTGCATTATGGCAAGTCGAAGGACGGCCGCTATTTGTACCCGGCTTTTCCGTATACCGAATATACCAAAGTGACCCGGCCGGACGCCGATGCAATCTTTGCCTATTTGCGCTCGCTGCCGCCCGTGGTACAGACCAATCCGCCGCACAAGATCAGTTCACCTTACGATAATCAGTTTCTCCTGGTTCTTTGGCGGACCCGATACTTCAACGAAGGTGTTTATCAGCCGGATAAATCGAAAAGCGATGAGTGGAACCGGGGCAATTATCTGGTTCAGGGGCTCGGGCACTGTACCGCTTGCCATACCTCCCGTAATGTATGGGGAGCGAGCCAGGACGATAAGCTCAGCGGAGGTAAAATCATGGGCACCCACTGGTATGCCCCCTCTTTAATATCCCCGCGGGAAGCCAGCGTGGCTGAATGGCCGATCGAGGACATTGTCGAGCTGCTGTCCACCGGGAAGAACGGCCATGCCGTGACTTCCGGCCCTATGGCAACGATTGTCCGGCAAAGCCTGCAGTATCTGTCGGACTATGATATCCGTTCGATGGCGGTTTACCTGCAATCCCTGGGCGAGAAGCAGGACAGCGCCAAACCGAGAAAAATTCCGAAAATGCCGGAAGATGTGCGCCAATATGTAGATCTCGGGGAGAAGGTCTATAAAGAGCACTGCCAGGATTGCCATGGTGAATCCGGACAAGGCGTGCCGGGAATTTACCCGCCACTGGCGGGAAACCGGAATGTGACCATGGCTTCCCCGCTGAACACCATCCGCAGCGTGCTGTATGGCGGGTATCCGCCGGTCACGGCCGGCAATCCGAGACCCTATGGCATGCCGCCCTATCAGCATTTCATACGCGATCCTGAAATTGCCCAAGTGGTGTCTTACATCAGGAATGCGTGGGGAAATTTAGGCAGTCTGGTATATCCGGATGATGTCGATAACAGCCGGGGAAGCGAATTTTGATTCGCTGCGGTTTTTTTGGAGATTTTTCGTTTGAATGAGCGTCGCACATATGTGTTAGGATGCAGCAAAATCGCATATTCTGGAATTCCCTTATGCTGAGGTTATTTTGGACGAATTAAGTTGAGCGGAGGAGAGTGATGGCAATCAGTAAACAAGACACTCAAGCATTAATCGACAAGATAAGGTCGTTACCTACCGACCGGATTGCGGAAGTCGAGGATTTCGTCGATTTTTTGAAAATGCGGATGGAACAACAAGCAACGGCAAGCAAGACCAAGAAACCGCTGGTTTTTCCTGTGGTCAGTGTCGGCAAGTGGCCGGAGGGCATGAGCCTGCACCGCGAGGATATGTACGGCGACGATGGCCGTTAAAGGCGCTGGCAGCGCACTGTTCATCGACACCAACACACTGGTGTACGCAAATGTGCTGGAAGCACCGTTCCATAAAAATGCCTTGGCTGCTATCACGGCCGCCTTGGAGGACGAACGGGAACTCTGGATCAGCCGCCAGGTGATCCGAGAGTATCTAGCTACCTTGACTCGCCCACAGGTCTTTGGCGTAGTGCCAAAACAAGTAGTTTTGAACCAGGTAAGCCAGTTTCTGGAACAATTCAATGTCGCAGATGACAACCGAGTGGTGACAGAAAAACTCCTGAACTTGATGACACACTACGAAATCGGCGGCAAAAAGATCCACGACGCCAATATCGTTGCTACGATGTTGGCCTACGGTATTCCGGCCATCCTTACCCATAACACCAATGATTTTGAACGCTTTGGCGACATCATTATAGTCGAGAGCATTGGCTGGCCCGGCTTGTTCGCATAATCGCAAGCATTATGTAACCAGGCATGGACTTGCCTAACTTCTTCCTTAAAGCACCATTACAGTTCCAGCTCACGATTTTCATAATTGCCAATCAAAGTTTGATGATTATGCTTAGTTCATTGAAAATCACTTTTACGTGACAATCAAACCTCAACAATAATCCCTTGCAACTCCTGAAACAACAACCGGAAACTCTTCGGCGGTTTTTCCGCGGCTTTTTCCTTTTGTGCGTTACGGATCAGCAGCCGCAGGCGCTGCAAGTCGGCTTGCGGGTATTGCTGGGCGAATTCGGTGAGCGCGTGCTCGTCGTTCAGCAAGCGGTCGCGCCAGCGTTCCAGTTGATGCAGCCGGGCGGTTTGATGTTTGGAGTTTTGTTGCCAGGAATCGAGTTTTTGCTGGATCGGCAGGGCATCGATTTCGCGCATCAAGCGGCCGATGTATTGCAGTTGCCGCCGCCGCGCGCCGTGTTTTTGCATCGGCCGGGCGAGTGCGATGGCGTCGGTTAAAATTTCCGGCAGATCGAATTCGGCCAATTTTTTCGGATCCAGTTCCACCAGTTGCTCGCCGATGGCCTGCAAGGCGTGCATGTCTTTTTTGCGTTGCGTTTTACTCGGTTCGATTGCTTCTGTGTCGTCGTATTCCGGTTCTTTTTGCACGGTAACCTATGTAATGCGGTGTGAATAAGCTGTTATCATAGCTTCCTCGTTTGAAATCCGCTTATATTTTCATCCCGATTGCACGACATGAATAATTTGACCGTTTCCGATACCCGATTTTCCTATTCCATCAGCACGCTGCAGCAAATCGCCCGCGATATTCTGCAACACGCCCAAAAAGGCGGCGCCAGTGCTTGTGAAACCAACGTTTCCGACGGCTTCGGCCAGACCGTCACGGTGCGGCGGGATGCAGTGGAAACGATCGAATACAATCGCGACAAAGGACTGTCCGTGACGGTGTATATCGGGCAAAAGCGCGGCCATGCCAGCACGTCGGATTTCTCGCCGCAGGCGATCAGCGATACGGTGGCGGCGGCGCTGTCGATCGCGCGCTATACTGCGGACGACGATTGCGCCGGACTAGCGGAGGCGGAATTGCTGGCCCAAAACTATCCGGATTTGAAGTTGTATTACCCGTCGCAAATCAGCGTCGAAGAAGCGATTGAGCTGGCGAGAAGCTGCGAGCAAGCCGCATTTGCGGCGGACCAGCGCATCACCAATTCCGAAGGCGCGACGATTTCCGTCAGCGAGTCGCAGTTTATTTACGCCAACAGCCTGGGATTCATGGGCGGTTACCCGTTGTCGCGCCACAGCGTCAGTTGCGCGATGATCGCCGAGCAGGGCGACAGCAAACAGCGCGATTACTGGTACAGCGTGGCGCGCGACGCCGCCGACCTGGAAACGGTGCAAAGCATCGGGGAAAAAGCAGGTAAGCGCAGCGCAGCGCGCTTGGGCGCTAGAAAAATCGATACCCGTGAAGTGCCGGTTCTGTTTGAAGCGCCGATCGCTTCCGGCTTGATCGGGCATTTTGCCAGTGCCGTGAGCGGCGGCAGCCTGTACCGTAAATCCTCTTTTTTGCTGAACAGCATCGGCCAGCAGGTTTTCGCGCCCAATATCCAGATTCTGGAACGCCCGCATCTGCACAAAGGATTGGCGAGCGGTCCGTTTGACGACGACGGCGTCGCCACCGCCGATCGCAACGTGGTGGAAAACGGCGTCGTGCAAGGCTACTTCCTGGGAAGCTATTCCGCACGCAAACTCGGCATGCGCACCACCGGCAATGCGGGCGGCGCGCACAACCTGATCATGCAAAACGGCGCGGCGATCAGCTTCGATGCGATGCTGAAACAAATGGGCAGCGGGTTGTTAGTCACCGAATTGCTCGGTCATGGCATCAACGCTGTCACCGGCGATTATTCGCGCGGCGCTTCCGGTTTCTGGGTGGAAAACGGCGCCATCAGCTATCCGGTGGAAGAAATCACCATCGCAGGCAACCTGAAGGATATGTTCCAGGGCATCTCGGCCATAGGCAGCGATGTTGTGGTGCGTGGATCGAAACAGTGCGGCTCGGTGTTGATTGACCACATGACGGTTGCGGGCGGTTAAGGCATTGCTTGGAGAGTAAAAGACACTCTCCTGCTAACGCTTCTTCAGCAAAAAAATAAACTCCCGTTCCACTTCGGCTAACGACAGCAATTCATTGCCGGTTTGCTCGGCAAAAACCTGAAAATCGATCACCGAACCCGGATCGGTGGCGATGATTTTCAGAATTTGTCCGCTGACCATCCCGGCCAGCGATTGTTTGGTGCGTAAAATGGGCAGCGGGCAATTCAGGCCGCGCGCATCCAGTTCTTTATCTACCTTGTGCATTTCTCAGTTATGTCAATTTTTGGCGCATTACTATAATGCCTGTAACGCCAAATTCAAAGCCGATGCGGCAGAATAAAGCGTGACATTGGATTTAGTTTGTTATCGAGATTTCGTGGTGTTTCCGGTTTTTACTCGGTGGCATCATTTCTTCCGGGTTTGCTAGCACAGTATAAAGAAACGGGGCCCACTATCGTGCGATAACGAGCCGTTTCCCGGACCGGATCGAACCCTGCATCCGCCATGAAAACCGGCAACAGACCGAGAATGTGATCGTGAATTTCTTCAAACCAGCGCATGACGCACGAGACCAGCCACATAGCGGCATCGTGCGGTGCGCCGAAATCCGCCACATGCAGCTCGCCGCCCGGTTTGAGCACGCGGAATGCTTCCCGCAACATGTGTTGTTTATCCTGGCGGGTCAAATGATGCAGCATCAGACTGGCAAATACACGATCGAAACTGGCATCCGCATAAGGCAGGCAAGCTGCGGAACCCAGTTGCAACGCGACGATTTCTCTCTCTTTCCCGGCTTTCGCGCGCGCGATGTTGAGCGCCTGGAAATCCATGTCCAACCCATAAACAGCTGCGCCCGGCTCGGTTCGTTTGATCAGCAGCGTCAGCGTTCCGGTGCCGCACCCCGCATCCAGCACCGTCTGTCCGGGCTGAATGCCGGCTTGCGCAATCAATGCCGCCTTGATTCCCGTTTCGGGAAAAAAGTATCGCATCATGGGATCGTACCAGCGCGTCAGCCAGTGAAAATGAAACGCCGGGATATAGCGGGTATGTTTTTTCATCTTAATTGCTTTAAGGAAGCTCTGAAAAACTACTGTGCTCGATCATGCTGTGTTGAACATAGCTGTTGCTTGCGTCTAGCGACGCGGACTGCCGTTAAGTTAATGCATAATCCCGCCAAGATCAACGCGGCAGCCATAACTTTCCAGGCATGAATCGGCTCATCCAATACCAGCGCGGAACTCGCAAACCCGAATACCGGCACGAGTAGCGAAAACGGCGCTACCGTCGCCGCCGGATAGTGGCTCAGCAACCAATTCCACGCCGCAAAGCCCAACAAGGTAACCGGGTAGGCGTTATATCCAATGGCGGCGGCCGAACGCCATGTCAGTTCGGGCATACCCGCGAGATTCCAAGCGTCCTGTTCAAAGATGAAAGACGCAAGCAACAGCGGCGGCCATGCAACAAAACTTCCCCAGATGACCAGCGCCAGCATATCGATCTTGCCGAGCCGTTTGGAAACTAAATTGCCCGCACCCCACGAAGCCGCGGCTGCAATGATCAGCAGCATGCCCAATGCGGAGATGTCGCCGCCCAGATTGGCGGCGACAAGCCCGATACCGGAAAATGCAACGATTGCCCCGGTGATCTGCCAGCCGGAAGGTTTTTCATGCAGAAATACGACCGCCAATAACACCGTGAAAAACACCTGCACTTGCAGCAATAACGAAGCCAAACCGGCGGTTGCACCGGCAGCCATGCCGAAGAACAGCAAAGTGAATTGCAACGCGAACATGGTGAATCCGAAAATCAGCACCTGCCGGAAAGCGACAGCGGGCCGCTGAACGAAAAAGATCGCGGGAAACGCAGCAAAAAAGAAACGCAACGCGCACAACAGAACCGGCGGCAGCTCATCAAGCCCAGCCTTGATCATCACGAAATTGAATCCCCAAATCACCGCCACCGCGACGGCCAGTGCTATGTGTTGCAGATGCATTATTTTCTGTGCTTAAAGTAAGTTAAATTCCCGGGATCATAACTCATGACCAATGTAGCGCAGATCATTCAATTTACCGGCAATGAAAGCCTGTCCGGTTTTATGGCATCTTTCTTCGCGGCACTTGTTTCCTTTTTCAGAGCAACATTGCGAAGGCTAACAGTCAGCCGTATAATTCTTGACTAACTAATCTTAGTCAACTTAAAGTTTATCCAATGAAAACCTACACCGTCCACACTGCAAAAACCCATCTTTCCCAGCTCATCGAACAAGCGTGCGCGGGTGAAGAAGTGGTGATCGCCAAAGGGAAAAATCCTGTCGTTAAGCTGATTCCGGTCACTTCAGCACCGCACCAACGGCAATTCGGCGCAATGCGAGGCAAAGCCACAGTCACCGAGGCTTTTTTTGAACCGTTGCCGGACGAAGAACTGGCAGTGTGGGAGCAATAATTGAAAGCTTTGCTGGATACGCATACTTTACTGTGGTGGCTGGACGGAGACGAACAACTGTCGCTCACAGCACGCAGCTGGATCGAAACAGCCGAGCACCGTATCTTCGTCAGTGCGGCATCCGCCTGGGAAATCGCCACCAAAGTGCGGATCGGCAAATTGCCAGGGGCTCAGGCTGTGGCTGCCGGCTTTCATGAATGTTTGATCAGTCAAGGATTTACACCGCTCGATATAACCGCCGACCACGCTCTGCGCGCCGGTAGCCTGCCCGGACCTCACCGTGATCCGTTCGACCGTATGTTGATCGCGCAAGCGCAAGCTTTGAACATACCACTCATCAGTAATGAAAATTTATTCGACCATTACGGAATCCAGCGTATTTGGTGAAGAATCTTGGCGATTAAGTCATGATCGTTAAAACCAAAAAACTTGATATTGCAGCCCACCTTGAAACCGATGAAGACATCCGTGAATTTCTGCGCGAGGTTGCGCGGACAGGCGATACATCCGACTTGATACACGCCTTAAACACCGCCGCACGCGCCAAAGGCATGACCGAAATAGCCAAGCAGGTTGGTGTAACGCGAGCAAGTCTATACAAATCTCTGTCGGAAAACGGCAACCCGGAATTCGAGACCATTGCTAAGATTGTTGAAGCACTGGGGTGTAAATTGGTTGTGTCTTGAGTGTCACGATTCGAGATTTTTTGGAGGCGTTATGTCAATTGTGAGGCTTGACCATCAGGGCATATCGCGTCGTCATTCCCGCGCAAGCGGGAATCCAGGATTGCAGGCAGCATGACGGGAATGTTGGAGTTCCTTACGTCACTCCAGTCTAGCGTACTCAAGAAACAAAAATGGGAACCAACGCTCCTATTCCGGATTAAATTTAAGCCTGAATTAAATAGTAGTTGCCTTTCCACGCCGTACCAGATACCCAATCAAACCTAATCCGCCCAACAACATCAAGTAAGTTTCTGGTTCGGGTACTGGCGGGATATAAATTGGCTTAGGGTCAAATACGGTATCGGAAGTATACGACAATAAAAATGCTTCTTTATTTCCATTATGGTCGCCATACCCAACCATCTGTCCATTGTTGTTGATGCTGTTGACAACAATATCAGTCCACCCGGCTGTAACAACTGGAGCCAACAACGAAAGGTCGGTTATTCCTTCATGACTGAAGATAAAAGAATGTAATTCCCCAATAGCAGTTGCAGCCAATCCCACGACCTCTCCAGAATCGTTGATGGCATTGGCAAAACTATAAAATCCACCCAAAGTGCCTAGGTTAATCATGCCTATACCATTAAGGCCTGTGATAAAAGCGAATGCAGATACATCCCCTTCAATGTAAGATGTTCCCACCACTTGTCCTGAATCGTTGATGCCACTAGAACTGCTAGCGATAGAGCCACCCAGAGTGCCGATATCTATCATGCCTACGCCATTAGGACCCGTAATAAATGCATGGGTATCACCACCTGCACTTGCAGCAGTTTCAGATTGTCCGACCACTTGCCCGGAATTATTGATGTCAAAAGCGAAGCTTTCGGCACCACCTAGG
>JAFEEV010000331.1 GCA_018240935.1 Pseudomonadota bacterium | reverse complement strand
ATAACGAATTTCTTAAGGAATTGGGGCTGCCGCCATTGCTCTAGGAGTCTGCCGGGCTGAATGATGAATAAGCATTTTGAGCTTGTTTTTAACATCGCAACGGCAACACAGATAGTTTTTCAATGGCCTGCTAGTGTACGCGGTTTTTTTGACGATATAATGAAGCCGATATATTGCGTTATTTCATCCGGATTCTTCTAATTTCTATACATGCAAGATTCAAAATCAGTCGGTGTGGTAACACCGCAGTACGTGCAGATCGATAAGCCATTGCAATTGAAGAGCGGATTGTCGCTGGAAAGCTACCACCTGGTGTTTGAGACCTACGGGCAGTTGAATGCTGCGCGCTCCAATGCGATCCTGATTTGCCATGCGCTTTCCGGCAACCATCATGTGGCCGGTGTGTATGCCGAGAATGAAAAGAGCATCGGCTGGTGGGACAATATGGTCGGTCCCGGCAAGCCGATCGACACCAACCGTTTTTTTGTCATCGGCGTGAACAATCCGGGCGGCTGTCACGGCTCCACCGGCCCGGCCAGTATCGATCCGCGCACCGGCAAGCAGTACGGCGCGAGTTTCCCGGTGGTGACGGTGGAAGATTGGGTCGAGGCGCAGGCGCAATTGGCCGAGCATTTAGGCATCGAACAATTTGCCGCTATCGTCGGCGGCAGTCTGGGTGGTATGCAGGCGATGCAGTGGACGCTCGATTACCCGGAAAAAGTGCGCCACGCGCTGGTGATCGCCGCCGCGCCGAAGTTGACCGCGCAGAATATCGCGTTTAATGACGTGGCGCGTCAGGCGATCATGACCGATCAGGAGTTTTACGGCGGCAATTTTTATGCTTACGACACATTGCCGCGCCGTGGGCTGCGCCTGGCGCGCATGCTGGGGCATATCACCTATCTGTCGGACGATTCGATGGCGGCGAAATTCGGCCGCAGTTTGCGCAAGGGCGAGCTTTCCTTCGGTTTCGACGTGGAGTTTGAAATCGAATCGTACCTGCGCTACCAGGGCGACAAATTCGCTGATTTGTTCGACGCCAACAGCTATCTGCTGATGACCAAGGCGCTCGATTACTTCGATCCCGCCGCGGCATACAATGGCGATCTGAGCGCGGCGTTCCGGGTTGCCAAAGCGAATTTTCTGGTGGTTTCGTTTACTTCGGATTGGCGTTTCTCGCCGCAGCGTTCGCAGGAAATCGTCAAAGCGCTGTTGGATAACGAACTCAACGTGAGTTACGCGGAAATCAACTCCAGTCACGGCCACGACTCGTTTCTGATGGAACCGTCCGGTTATCATCCACTGGTGCGGGCGTATATGGACAATATTGCGATCTAACTAAACACATGACGGATAACACGATACCTTCACCCCTTGCATTACGTCCGGATTTCGCCGCCATCGCGGCGTGGATCAAACCCGGCGCGAAAATACTCGATTTGGGCTGCGGCGACGGTTCGTTGCTGCGCTATTTGCGCGATACGCGCAATGTGTTTGGTTACGGCGTGGAAATCGACGAGGCCAATCTGCTCAGCTGTTTCCGCAACGGCATCAACGTGATTCAGAACGATCTGGAAGCCGGGTTATCCAGCTTCGAATCGGATTCGTTCGATTATGTGATTTTGTCGCAAACCCTTCAGGCGATGCGGCACACCGAAGGCATCATCGAGGAAATGCTGCGCGTCGGTAAGCAAGGCATCGTCTCCTTTCCCAATTTCGGTAACTGGAAAAACCGCATGCAAGTGATTTCCGGCCGTATGCCGGTGTCGGAAACGCTGCCGTATCGCTGGTACAACACACCCAATATTCATCTCTGCACACTGAGCGATTTCGAAGAGCTGTGTCGGCAATGCAACGCGCGCATTCTGGAGCGCAAGGTGATGAGCAATCATTACCGCCCGGTTAATTTTCTGCCGAATCTGCGCGGTATGCTGGCGTTTTACCGCTTTGAACGGCGCACGTAATTTTTGACTTTGTCGGCGGCTGGCTCCGCCATTCATGGCGTTGTATTTCCGCCCTGTGCTTTGCCGGTTCCCATTCGCTCCAGCGCTTCGAGTTCCACCGTGGAAAATCCCGCTTGTCGTCTCGCTTCGTAGTGGAAAGGGCCGCAAATCTGCCCGGGAAAATAGCGCTCGAGCAGTTCGTGAAATGTTTGTGCGGCATCGAGCCCGCGCTGCTGGCATAAATACTGAAACCAGTGCGATCCGATCGCGACATGTCCGATTTCATCGCGCAAGATGATTTCAAGAATCGCCACCGTTTCCTCGTCACCCGCCTGACGCAGCCGCGCAATCATGCCGGGTGTCACGTCCAGCCCTCTGGCTTCCAATACGCGCGGCACCAGCGCCATGCGCACCAACGGATCGAAGGCCGTGCGCACTGCCATATCCCACAAACCGTTATGCGCCGGAAAATCGCCGTAGTCGCTACCGAGCGCGTTCAACCGCTGGCGCAGTAACCGGAAGTGGTGCGCTTCCTCGGCGGCCACTTTGATCCAGTCCGCATAAAACTGCCGCGGCAGATTACGAAAACGATACACTGCATCCCACGCCAGATTGATGGCGTTGAATTCGATATGCGTCACGGCATGAACCAATGCCGCTAATCCCTCGTGCGTGTTCAAGCGGCGTTTCGGCACATCGCCCGGCGCGACCAATACGGGTTTGTCCGGACGCCCCGGCTCAAGGATCGGAGCGGGCTCGCGCGGTGATGTCAGCGTCAGCAACCCATTCTGCCAAGCTTGCGCGGTCTGTTCGGCCAACTGCAATTTTTCTTCAATCGCGCGGGCCATGAGGCAGTTTTCGGCGGCGTCAAACAAGGATTCCATGCCGGTTTTTTGAAAGCTGAGTGAGAAAAAGAAAATCGGGTTAAACAAAAACGTTATTATAGCTTTGCGCAGCGCGCGGACGCATGCGCGCATTCCCGATAAAACTCACACGAGCGGACACCATCATGCCTGATATTCCTGACGATCCTTCATTGCGCGTTTCATTACCGGAAGGTCAGCCGGTATTGCGCACCGTGCCGATGCCGGCCGATACCAATTACGCCGGCGATATTTTCGGCGGCTGGATCATGTCGCAAGTCGACATGGCGGGCAGCATCCCGGCCCTGCGTCAAGCGCGCGGACGGGTTGCGACCATCGCGGTTAATTCCTTTATCTTCAAGCATCCGGTATTGGTCGGCGACCTGGTCAGTTTCTACGCCGACATCGTGAAAATAGGCCGCACCTCGATCACCGTCGATGTCTCGGTCTACGCGCAGCGCGGCGTGCGCGAAGGCGGCGAGGAAGTTTGCATCAAAGTGACCGAAGCGGTGCTGACGTATGTGGCGATTGATAGTAACCGGCGGCCGCGCGAGGTGCCGCGCGACTAAACGCCTAGGGAAGCTCTGAAAAAGGTAGCGAGCGACGGTCAGGCAAGGCGAAATTAGATGAAAAAGCGCAGTTTACAAGATGTAAATGAGCATTTTAAGTCTGATTTCAACACAGCATGACCGAGCGCAGTAGTTTCTCAGAGCTTCCCTAGGCAAATAATTCGCGGTCGCGAATCTTCCGCGCTTCCGTGTAATCCTCGTCCCACCAGGGCTTTTCGCCGGGATTGCGCGGCGGTTTGGCGAGTACGAGTTGTTTTCTGGCTTTTTTGGCTTCTTGTTGCGCCACGCGGAAATGATAGTGGTCGAAAATGCGCAGCGCCTCGATCATGTACGAGACGGCAATACGGCGGTCACGAATCAGCAGGAGATTTTCCCCGTTCTTGATGTCTGCCGGCGAGGAGAAATTATAGGAACCGAGATAAACCCGGGCGCTGGGTTTATCGAAGTCAATGACGATGAATTTGTGGTGCATGCGGATGCCGCCGCCGCCCGTCGGTTCCGCGGAGAACGGTTCAGGCACGTTTTTCGTCAGCGCGGAGGGAAAAACGGACGCGACATTGCCGTTCGGTTTTTGCAGATCGAGACCACCCACTTTGCGGTCGGAAATACCATACACAAAGATGTCCGCGTTACTCGTCACATTGGTGATCGCGTCGAGAATCGGTCCGGGCGTCTGGTACAAGAACGCCAGCGAATAGAACAGCGATGACGCCGTGTTTGTGCCGATGTCGTCAGCCACTGTGCTTAATAGCGCGTTCGATGCGCTATGCGGCGAGAATGCCACCCGGGCGTCAATCGAAGTCAGACCGAGATCGTTCCATTGCGCCGCAGCCGTGCCGCCGAAGTCTTTCGGCTTCTGCGACCAGTAGCCGTCGAATGCCGCCAGGAACGGCTTAATCGCGCTGGCTCCATGCAGGATCATGGCGTTGTTGGATTGGACGAAGAAACCGCGCCAGCTGAAATTGGTCGAGCCGCATACGACTTTCTGAATTTCCGGGCCGTCCACTACGATGGTTTTGTTGTGTTGCAGCGACAGCATGTGCTGCCGCTTCACATTGGCGCTACCGGCGGAAGCGGCAAGCCGTTGCGCCGCCAGATTTTCACTGGCATCGGTTTCTCTGTGATCTTTGCTGTCGTCGATGATGATCTTCAGGCGTTTGCCGAGTTTTTCCAGCCGTGCCAGCACGCCGGGTTCGCTGAGATCGAACGCCACTACCCGTACTTCGGCCTGCGGGTCGGCGATGGCTTGGTCGAGCACCTCAAGGATGGCGCTGCGCGCCTCGAACCCCATCCACGCGAGCGCTGCTTTGGTTTTCGGGTGGGTCGGAGTAAAAGTCAATCCATCGGTTGCCTTGGCCGGTAATAATGTCGAAATGTCGCCCGCCGATGCGTACCGGTCGACAAATGCCTGCGACGACACGAAGCCGCGCGTGAACGTGACGTTGAGTAACCCCGGATAAGTTTCGCGCCGCAGCTCGATGGCAGCTTCCTGGGCGTCGCCGTAACTCAGTTCGTCGGCGGCATTCATAAATACCGGCGTGACCCGGTAGATGAATTCACCCTCGAGTTCGGCATTACGCGGAAAATGCACCCAGCGGAACTTCTGAATCGGCGAGAGCCGCGTCGATAATTGGTTAGCGTTGACTTTGCCATCGGCTGCGCGAAAGCCGAGCCGATTCTTCAAGGCATAGAACCGATCGCCGCGGGGTTCCTTGTACTCGATGGCGAAACCGACGAAATCCTGCGGCGGCTGGCCGTTCTTCCAATTCATGGCGATGAGCGCCTTACCGTCGCCGCGATGAAGCTTGAGCGTGAATAATGCTGCTGCATTCCGACCGTT
>JAFEEV010000330.1 GCA_018240935.1 Pseudomonadota bacterium | reverse complement strand
GCAACTTGTTCGACGCGGAATTCGCGCTCATGGCGACCCACCGTTTGCATTTGGTATCGATCGTGCAGCTCTACAAAGCGTTGGGCGGTGGATGGATGCAGCTGTAAGCGCTGGTGTACAGAGACGACGTTCTTCGATAGCGTGAGGCCATAGCCGGAACTTACCGCGCGCGCCGGTTGACTTATAGTTTTAGAATTCCGGCAGAGATTGTTAGGATATTTTTCCTAATCACTACTCTCTTTCAATAATCAGAATAACCCAGAGTCGAGTCTATGCAGAAAATATTTCAATGGATCATTGCCGATGCGGCTCGCAGCGGTTCCGCTGCAGCTTACCGTTTGCCGGTTTTGTTGATGGCGCTGCTCGCAGCCTGCTCAGGCCAGCCGCCGGAAAATCCGGCGCCACCGCCGCCGCAGGTCGAGTTCATCACCGTGACACCGCAAACGGTTGACGACCAGCCGGAGTTCATCGGGCAGACCGAGGCTTTCCGCCCGGTCGAGATTCGTCCGCAAGTCAGCGGCATTATCAAAAAAATTTATTTCACCGAAGGACGTAACGTCAAAAATGGCGACAAGCTGTATCTGATCGATCCGGTGCCCTTCAAGGCCATTTATCTCAGCAGCAAAGCGAAAGTTGCGCAATCCCAGGCGCGCCTGACCCAAGCCAAGCAGGATCTGGCGCGTGTCAAGCCGTTGCTGGATAAGCAGGCGGTCAGCAAGAAAGACGTCGATGACGCCGAAGCCGGAATGCTGGCCGCTCGCGCGGCGCTGGAAGCGGCGCAAAACGATCTGATCAAGGCCAAATTCGATCTCGATAACACGCTGATCACCGCGCCGGTCAACGGCCGCATCGGCCGCAGCCAGTTTTACGAAGGGCGGCTGGTTTCCGCGCAGGAATCGCTGCTGGCCACGATCGATCAACTCGATCCGATGTATGTCAATGTCAATGTACCGGAAAGCTATTTACTGCGCCGCCGCCGCGAATTGGCCGCGAACAAGGTCGAGCGTCCCGATATTTTCCAATTGCGCGGTGTCATGACGTTTTCCGACGGCAGCGTGTATCCGCACGAAGGCATACTGGATTTCGCCGATGTCACGATACGGCCGCAAAGCGGATCGTTGCAGGGGCGCTTCAAATTTCCCAACCCGGAGGGCGGCATGGCGCCGGGGGATTCCTATTTTTATCCCGGCCAGTTTGTCCGGGTCCGCATCAAAGGTTATATCCGCAATAATGCCATGCTGATTCCGCAACGCGCGGTGCAGCAAGGCCCCAGCGGTTCGTTCGTATACGTGATCGATGCCGAGGAAACCGCGCAATTGCGTCCGGTGCAAGCCAGCGCCTGGCGCGGCAAGGAGTGGCTGATCGAAAGCGGCTTGCAGCCCGGAGAGCGCGTGGTGGTGGAAGGATTTTTCCGCATCCTGCCGGGGGTAAAAGTGCATGCGATTGAGCAGCAGCAACAACTGCACGAAAACGCCGCCGCTCAATCATCCGGTCAACCGGCTCAGCAGGTTGCGCCATGAAGTCGCATTTTTTCATCGACCGGCCTATTTTCGCATCGGTACTGTCGATCATCATCGTCGTGCTGGGTTTGGTGGCGCTACAGAAATTGCCGGTCGCGCAATTCCCGCAAATCACGCCGCCGATGGTGCAAATCGACGCCGATTATCCCGGCGCCAGCGCGGAAGTCGTCGCGGAAGCGGTGGCACGCCCGATCGAAGTGCAGTTGCCCGGCATCGATAATCTGCTGTATTACGAATCGGTCAGCACCAACGACGGCCACATGATGCTGCGCTTGACCTTCGAGATCGGTACCGATGTCGATATCGCGCAGGTGCAGACGCAGAACCGGCAGCGCTTAGCTGAGCCGCAACTGCCGGACGAAGTGGTGCGCCAGGGCGTGCCGGTGAAAAAAACATCGCCGGATTTGCTCGCCGTGGTCATCCTGAGTTCCACCGATCCCAAGCATGACAACGTTTTTCTGTCGAATTACGCGTTGCTGCGCATCCTCGATAATGTTAAACGCCTGCCCGGGGTAGGCGATGCCATTATTTTCGGCGGGCAGAACTATTCGATGCGGCTCATTCTCGACCCTGTGCGCATGGCGCAACTGAACCTGACGCCGAGTGAAATCGCAGCGGTGGTGCGTGAACAAAACCGCGATTTCCCGGCGGGAAGGATCGGACGCGAGCCGACGCCGGAAGGCACGGAAATGACCATTCCGGTGATTACCCACGGGCGCATGAGCGAAGTCAAGGAATTCGAGGACATGATCGTGCGTGCTTACCCGGACGGCTCGATGGTGCGGCTGCGTGACGTAGCGCGTATCGAACTGGGGGCGCAATCGTATGATCTGGAAGGACGCTGGAACGGCCAGCCGAATACTTTCCTGCTGACTTTTCTCGCGCCCGGCGCCAATGCGCTCGAGACCGTGCGAGGTATCCGCGCGGAAATGCAGCGTTTGAGCAAGAGCTTCCCGGCCGGGGTATCGTACGACATTCCCTACGACACGACCACATTCATCGACGTTTCCATCAAGGAAGTGCTGAAAACGCTGGCGGAAGCGACATTGCTGGTGATTCTGGTGGTTTTTGTGTTTTTGCAAAGCTGGCGCGCCACCTTGATTCCCGCCGTGGCCGTGCCGGTGTCCTTGATCGGCACACTGGCCGGTATGGAAGCGCTGGGATTTTCCATCAATACGCTGACGTTGTTCGGTATGGTGCTGGCAATCGGTATCGTGGTCGATGACGCCATTGTGGTGGTGGAGAACGTCGAGCGGCACATGACCCAGGGCGGTTTATCCCCTCGGGATGCGGCGAAACGCGCCATGGAGGAAGTGTCCGGGCCGGTGATCGCGATCGTGCTGGTGCTGGCTGCGGTGTTTCTGCCGGTAGCATTCTTGGGTGGTATCACCGGTGAGTTGTATAAGCAATTTGCCATCACCATTGCGCTGTCGGTGGCGATATCCGGTTTTGTCGCGCTGACCTTGAGTCCTGCTCTGTGCGCGCTGGTGCTCAAACCCGCGCATCAAGCGCCGAAAGGGTTTTGGCAATGGTTTAACCGCTCGTTCGACTGGATGCAGACCCGCTATACCGGCGCCGTTGCAACGATCATGCGGCGTTCGGTGATTGCGCTGACGCTTTTCGCGCTGCTGATCGCCGGTATCATCGGCTTGTTCAAGATTCTGCCGGGCAGCTTTTTGCCGGAAGAAGATCAGGGTTACTTCATCACCGTGGTGCAATTGCCGGACGGCGCTTCGATGACGCGCACGCGCGAAGTGCTGAGCAAAATCGAACAGTACTTTCAAGCCAATCCGGCGGTGCATTCCACCGACGTGCTGGCGGGTCAGAACTTTGTGTTCAGCACGCGCGGTGCCAATCAGGCCACCATGTTCGTGCCGCTGAATCACTGGGATACGCGCCCGAATCCGGAACAGAAAGTGCACGGCTTGATCGGCGCGGCTTTTCAGGAATTTGCCAAAATTCCTGAAGCATTGATTCTGGCTTTCAATGCGCCGTCGATCAGCGGATTGGGATCCACTGGCGGATTTTCGGTGCAGATACAAGACCCCAGCGGCGGCGATTTCGCCGAATTTGCCGCGGTGGCGCAGGAATTCACCGCCAAGGCCATGCAGAATCCGGCGATTGCCGTGGCCAGCACCAATTTCCGGGTCAGCGCGCCGCGGTTGTACGCCACGGTAGACCGCGAACGCGCCAAGGCGCTGGGGGTGCCGATTTCGGAAATTTTCGATACCATGCAGGCGTATTTCGGTAACCTGTACATCAACGATTTCGTCAAATTCGGCCGCATTTACCGGGTGCAAACCGAAGCCTTGCCGGAATACCGCTCCAATCCCGATGATATCAGCAAAATTTATGTGCGCGCGCAAAGCGGCGCAACATCGACCATGATTCCGCTGGATTCGGTCGTCCATACCACATTCAACAGCGGCCCCGATCCTGTGACGCACTTCAACGGCGCCAATTCCGCGCTGGTGCTGGGCGGTGCCGCGCCGGGCTATAGTTCAGGTCAGGCGCTGGCCGCACTGGAGCAAGCCGCCGATGAAAT
>JAFEEV010000032.1 GCA_018240935.1 Pseudomonadota bacterium | reverse complement strand
GATTGATTCAAGAGCAATTGCGTTTCAAGGAGCTCCCGGTTTTGCAATGCCAATTCCCGATGAGAAATCTGCAGTTCGCTCAACAGCTCGGTTTTACTTTGCTTTATATCATCATCTTTTCTTCGTTGCTCTTCAGCGCGTGTCATGATGTTTCCTTCTGCTCACATTTGTGTTACTGGAGCTCATTGCGGCCCGTCTAGCCAACCGCAATACATCTGCTAAGAATATACATTACTATACTACCAAATTATGACAAATGATAACGCTATAATTTTATGAGAAGAATCCTACAAATAAGCTTACCCGAACAGGCATCAAGAGCTTTTACCGTATTGCGTGATAGTATTGAAACGCCGATTGGTATTCTTTGAAGATTAGGCGGATTTGTTAGTGCGATTCAATATACTGGCATTTGTTTCAGGCGTCGGCTTATTGCAACAACAAGCTCAGCTGCCGCAAACAGAGTGGGTTTGGGTTTTAATCCTGGCTGCCGGTGCCATTGGGTTGGTGCGGCGTTATGCAGCAGCGAAGTTTGCCGTACTGGGTAAAATTTTAATAGGACTGCTGTGCTTCGGAATCGGTTTCTTTTGGGCCGCCGCATGCGCTCAGTGGCGCTTGTCCGATACTTTGCCGCATAGCTGGGAGCGTAAGGATATTCAGATCAGCGGTGTTGTGGCGAGCGTGCAGCCGGAAAATGATCGCGGCATCCGTTTCCGTTTTTATTTGGAACAGGTACACACGCAAGGCGCAGCGGTGCCCCGTCATGTGGCGTTATCCTGGTTCAAAACGCGGCCGGCAGATACGGCCGGCGCGGCTTTGCCGGTGCTTCATGCGGGGGAGCGCTGGCGCATCACGGTTCGCCTTAAGCAACCGCATGGCAGCATGAATCCGCATGGTTTCGATTACGAAGCCTGGGCATTGGAGCGCAATATCCGCGCCACCGGTTATGTGCATCCTTCCGCTGAAAACCGCCTTTTGCAGGCGTGGGTTCCGTCACCTAAGTACTGGATCGAGCATGTTCGCGAAGAAATCCGGCGTCGTTTTGCCGAAAATTTATCCGGCCAAGCTTACACCGGTATTTTGCAAGCTCTGGCCATCGGCGAGCAGCATGCGATTCCGCGCGATCAATGGCAAGTATTCACGCGCACCGGAACCAATCATTTGATGGCGATTTCCGGTTTGCATATCACGATGATCTCCGGCATGGTTTTTGCGCTGATTCTCCGGTTGTGGCGCTGGAGTCCTTATTTGACGTTACGTTTACCGGCGTACCGCGCCGCTACTGCGGCAGGATTGCTGGCGGCTTTTGCCTATGCTGTGCTGTCCGGTTTTGCCATCCCGGCGCAACGCACACTCTACATGCTCGCCGTCGTGGCGATTGCCTTATGGCGAGGGCAGCGGGTATGCGCAACCGCGGTGCTGGCGTGGGCGTTATTTTGGGTGGTCTTGCTTGATCCATGGGCCGTCAATGCACCTGGATTTTGGCTGTCTTTCGGCGCCATAGCGCTCATTATGCTGATAACGGTGGGGCGGATTGGGGCAGCGCATTGGCTTTCCGGTTGGGTGCGGATTCAGTGGGCGATTACATGGGGATTAATTCCGCTGTTGCTGGTCTTCTTTCAGCAAGTGCCGCTGTTGTCGCCGCTTGCCAACGCCATTGCCATACCGCTGATTAGCCTGGCGGTTGTGCCGCTTACATTGCTGGCCGCGGTACCCGTATTTGATTTTGTTTTGCCATGGGCGCATGCGCTATTAAGCATCCTGATGGTGATTCTTCATTCGTTGAGCGATTTCCCGCAAGCCGTATGGCAGCAGCATGCGCCGCCGTTGTGGACGATCTTCACGGCCGCAATTGGGATTCTGTGGATGCTGCTGCCGGGGAGTTTGGGTAAAGGATTCTTTGCGGGTTTTCCGGCCCGCTGGCTGGGAGTGATTGCATTACTGCCGCTGTTTTGGGTATTGCCGCCCCAACCTAAAACTGGTGAATTATGGCTGACGGTGCTGGATGTCGGCCAGGGTTTGGCAGTCGTGGCGCGCACCGAACATCATGCGATGGTATTTGATACCGGCCCCGGGTTTGGCGATAGCGACAGCGGTAAGCGCATTATCGTGCCTTACTTGCGCGGTGAAGGGATACGGCAACTGGATGCCATGATTGTGTCGCACGCGGATAACGACCATAGCGGCGGCGCATTGTCAGTAATGGCGGAGATGCCGGTTGAGCTGTTGCTGTCGTCTTTGCGCGACGGTCACCCTATAGCGCGCGCTGCAACTCGTTCGGTGCAATGCCGTGCCGGGCATTCCTGGTCCTGGGATAGCGTGCATTTTGAATTGTTGCATCCGCTGCCGCAGGATTATGCTAATCCGCAACGCCGGGTGAATGCCAACAGCTGTGTATTAAAGATTTCGTCGATTTATGGCAGTGTCTTGATACCGGCCGATATTGAGAATAAAGATGAAAAAGCGCTGCTGAATCGCGCCGGTGAGAAGCTTGCGGCAACGGTTTTGATTGCGCCGCATCATGGCAGCCTGTCTTCATCGACAGCTGATTTTGTGAATCAAGTAAATCCCGCGCTGACAATTTTCACGGTCGGCTATTTAAATCGCTACGACCATCCGCATGCCGCTGTGACAGCCCGGTATCTTAGTGCAAACAGCGACTTGCTGCGCAGCGACAGAGACGGGGCAATTTTGCTGCGTTTTACACAAAATGGATGGTCGGCTGAAAGCTGGCGCAAATTATACCGGCGCTATTGGCATCAGCGCTGAATCGTCAGTTTGAGCTGAAAACTTTGTTAACCTCAATCGGGAAATTCGATATTGTTAAAAATGATGGTGAAAGAAGTGCCCGCGCCGGGTTCGCTGGTCACTTTGATTTTCAGTCGATTATTTTCCGCGGCAATTTTTACGATCGACAAACCGATCCCGCTGGTTGCCTTGTTATGCAGCGCCGCCCGCGGGGAATAAAAATATTCATTGAAAATATTGGGTAAATCTTTGCTCTCTATGCCGATGCCATGATCGGTGACGGTAATGGTGGCGCTTTGATCGCGCCGGTTAACAGCGGATGTAATTTCAACCGGTGCATTATCATGCGAGTACGTGATTGCATTGGTAATAATATTTTCCAGCAGAATATCGAGCTGATCGGGAATGACTTTGCAGAAAAAATTATCAATCGATAAATTGAACCTGATGTGCTTTGCATTGGCAACCGGCGTCAATTTTTCAATACATCGCTGTAAAGTGGATTGAATATCCACGGATTCGAAAACTGCGGTGTTCAGGCAGGTATCTTTCAAACGCTCGAGCCGGAGTAAATCCAAAATCAAACTCGACATGCTCTGAGCACGGCTATCGATCTTGTCCAGCGCTTCATTCACGCCGTCGGAAGCATCTCCGCAATATCCTCCCTTGATCAGATTGATTTTGCTGCGGATGGCATCCAACGGTGATTTGAGTTGATGCGTCATCAACACGGCATATTGATCCTTTTCTACTTGCGCCTGGTTGATTTGTTTATAGGCATCCAGTAAATGACGCTCATGCGCGCGAACGATCAAGGAGAGTCGCGAAACCACATACCAGACG
>JAFEEV010000329.1 GCA_018240935.1 Pseudomonadota bacterium | reverse complement strand
CGAACTCTACCTGTTCGAGCAAACCGGCGAGGCGCTCGTCCATGTCGAGAAACGACATATGACAACCGAAACAACCCGCCAATGATGTGGTGGCGATTTTGAGTTTGCGTTGGATCGTGTGTTCAGCCGCCATTTTTTATCGGATCCCTTGACGGATAGTTGCTGCAAGACGGCTGTATGGTGTTTTTGTTTTGTCAGCCGGGAAATGCCGGTGGAATGCAGTTATTATCATGAATAATATAATGAATTTCCGATGCAGAAATCCCTTGATCTGAATTGCGATATGAGAGTATAACGTAACGGGACCGGTTGACGAGAGCCGGTTTCATCCGGACATAGAGCTGATGATCATCGCTGCCGCTTCGTGAATGCCGAGGAAAAACATTTACCTATTCGAAGGGGATTTTTCAATGAAAAAATATTTGTCTGCAAAAATACTTCTACCGTTCGCGCTTCTGGCCGGATCTCAGTTAGCTGCCGCAAACACGATCGTGACTCTCGGTGATCAGGATTTTGCCGACGGCGCAACACCAACCACCGGTGCATTTCTGACTGCCGGAGGCGGTGAACCTGCGCCGTTTAATGGTGTATTCGTCGGTTCGGACAGCGGAGCGAATTTCTCCACTAGCTGGACGTTTTCCTATAGCGCAATCGCGGATACGATTACTGGCGGCAGTTTGAAGCTCGGAATTTATGATCACGAATCCGCCGCTTCAGGAAATCAAGTGGCGTCTTTTACCGTCAATGGGGTTGATCTGACCGGCGCGCTCAATACGCTGTTCGAAGCGCACGGCGGCGCCAGCCGGGAGGATAACGTGTATACGCTGACGTTGCCGGCATCGACCTTTGCCGGATTGGCTTCGGGCACGGTCAATGTCTCCTTGGCGCTGACGGGTCCGGGGCTGGGATTGTTCGGTGAAACGGCATTTAACGGCGCCGCACTGGATTTCTCCACGCTGGATATCGCCACCGCCGTTCCGGAGCCGCTGACGAGTACGCTGCTTCTGATCGGAGTTCCGGCGGTATTGGCTGCGGCGCGGCGCAAGATGGCTTGATGCGATTGCACCATTGTGACTGAAGTTTTTCGGAAACAAGGAGAAAATTATGCCCGATCCCTTTGTAGGTGAAATCAGGACATTTGCCGGCAATTTTGCCCCCGCCGGCTGGGCTTTATGCCAAGGGCAGGTGCTTTCAATCGCAGAGAATGAAGCGCTGTTTTCGCTCATCGGAACAACCTACGGCGGCGACGGCGCATCGACGTTTGCTTTGCCGAACCTCGCCAGCCGTATCCCGCTGCACCAGGGCGCCGGACCCGGTCTTAGTCTGCGAGTGATCGGTGAGCTGGGCGGCAGCGAAACAGTCACTTTGACTGCCGGGCAACTGGCGGCGCACAACCATACCGCGGTCTGTTCCAATACCACCGCCAATAGCGCCAGCCCCGTCAATAGTTACTGGTCGACCGATCCCGGCGGCAATACCGGAGCGTACAGCACGACCAGCGGCAGCACCATGGCTGCTTCGGCGATCGGCAATACCGGCGGCGGGCAGCCGCATAACAATGTGCAGCCTTATTTGGTCATCAACTACATCATCGCACTCGAAGGGATTTATCCTCCTAGAAATTAGGATGATAGTGATCCGGATAACCGCTGAAAAAAGGAGATCGTTGCATGAGTGATCCGTATATTGGAGAAATCCGTTCGTTTGGATTTAATTTCGCGCCGGTGGGCTGGGCGCAGTGTAATGGGCAATTGCTGCCCATTTCGACTAACACGGCATTGTTTTCGATTCTTGGTACGACTTATGGCGGCGACGGCAAAACGACCTTCGCGCTGCCTAACCTGCAAGGCAATGTCGTCATGGGAGCGGGGCAGGGCAGCGGTCTTTCCAAACGTGTACTGGGCGAATCCGGCGGCACGGTGACGGAGACATTGACGATTGAGCAGATTCCGCCGCACACCCATCCGGCCAACGCGCAAGCCGGGAACGGCAACAAACCCGATCCCGCCGGAAATTTCTGGGCGCAGGATCTGGGCGGCAGCAAGGAATACGGCGATAGCGGACCGGCGCAGATGGCGGCTGGAACAATCACCGCTACCGGCGGCGGACAAGCGCATGATAATCTGCAACCGTATCTGGTGCTGAACTACTGCATCGCACTGCAAGGCGTATATCCGCCCAGAAACTGAAACCGGATGTTTCGCGGCAAAAAATCGACAAGATAAATGAGAGGATAGTATGGACGAACCATTTTTAGGAGAGATCCGCCCCTTTGCATTCGGTTTTACCCCCAAGGGCTGGGCGAGTTGCGATGGTCAATTGCTGCCGATTGCTCAAAATGCCGCACTGTTTTCGTTACTGGGCACGATGTACGGCGGAGACGGCCGCACCACGTTCGCGCTGCCCGATCTTCGCGGCCGTGCGGGAATGCACGTGAGTTCGGTTCATACCCAGGGAGAACGGGCCGGGCAAGAAAACGTGACGCTTTCAACCGCGCAAATTCCTCTGCACAGTCATACGGTAAACTGTAGCAATACGATTGGAAATCAGACCAGTCCGGCGGGAAAGTTCTGGGCGCAGGATTCCGACGGCAATGTCGTGTTCAGCAGCACAGGCGGCGCAACCATGGCTGCCGCAGCGATTGGCAATACAGGCGGACAGCCGCATTCCAATATGCAACCTTACCTCGTAGTGAATTATTGCATCGCTGTGCAGGGTATTTTCCCGAGCCGGAGTTAGTCATCGACTACCATCGGGGAGACCGGTGGTAGTCGATCTTCAGGCATTCCGCGTGGCAACTTAGTGTTTGACTCGTAAAGTCGCAACTTT
>JAFEEV010000328.1 GCA_018240935.1 Pseudomonadota bacterium | reverse complement strand
CTTATATGAAATTTCCCCTGTCATGCTGACGGCTCGCCCAGCCGACGATCTGTCCCAGCAGCTGATTGAACAGACGAGATTTGCGTCGCTGCCGGGTGATCGGGTCTTTCCGTTCATAGAAATCGACGGCAAATGTTTTACCGCGAACAAAACGGCGCGCCTTCTAACGTACCAATATTCGGTACCGGTAACGGTTGACGGCATCGTAATGGGTCAAGTGGGTGTTTTTTCCGAACAGACCAATGTAGCGGACTGGCCGGAGAATGAAGATACTGCTTTTTTAAAAAATATCGCACAGGATCTCGCAACATGGTGGCAACAAAACCAGCGAGTCGCCGCGCAGAATTTATTGCTGAATGATGTGCGCATGATTGAAAACGCATTCAATGCGCATGCCATCATCGCGATAACCGATAAATTCGGCAAGATACGGTATGTTAATGAAAAATTCTGCCAGGTATCCAAATATTCAGCCGAAGAGTTAATCGGGCAAGATCATCGCATTGTTAATTCCGGCTACCATTCCAAAGAATTCATGAACGAATTATGGGCCACCATTACGAAAGGCGCTGTGTGGTGCGGAGAAATCAAGAACCGCGCCAAAGACGGCAGCTATTATTGGGTTGATACGACGATCGTGCCATTCCTGGACAACAACGGATCGCCCTATCAATATGTGGCGCTGCGCACGGAAGTGACAGGTCACAAGCAACTGGAGCAAAGAATGGAAGAGCAGGTAACGGAATTGGCCCGCTCGAATGATGAACTGGAGCAATTTGCTTATGTCGTTACGCATGATCTGCAGGAGCCGCTACGCGCCATCAATAGCTTCGTTCAGTTGCTGAAAAAATACTGTGATCATCAGTTGGACGAACGGGCCAAGGATTTGATTTCGCACGCGGTAGCCGGCACCAATCGTATGCAAGTGCTGATTGATGATCTGTTGACGTATGCACAAGTGAATGCCAGTCAATCGCCGGGTGAAATCGATTGCGAACAGTTATTGAAAAACGTGCTGACGGATTTATCCGTTATCGTTGACGAGTGTAATGCGATCGTGACGCACGACAAGCTTCCGGTAGTCAAGGGCATCCGCTTTCAGTTTGTTCAGCTATTTACCAATCTAATCAATAACGGACTCAAATTCCGCAGAAATCAACCACCGCAAATACATATCGGCGTTGAAGAAAATCAACGCGAATGGATTTTTTCCGTCACCGATAACGGAATCGGTATTGAAGAGCAATATCTCGAGCGAATTTTCCGCGTATTTCAGCGTCTGCACAGCCGGCGGGAATATGCCGGCACAGGCATCGGCTTGGCCATCTGTAAGAAAGTGGTAGAACACCACGGCGGGAAGATCTGGGTCAAATCGGTGCCTAATGTAGGCTCTTCATTTTATTTCACAATTGCAAAGAACTGATTAATTATTGCGATGACTCACAAAAATAATACCCACCCCAGAATCATTTTGATGATCGATGATAATCCGACCGATGTTTTATTGATCAAAGAGGCATTTGCATTCTGCGAAGCAAACAGCGAAGTGCATGTGGCTGAGGATGGTGTTTATGCGCTGGAGTTTTTGCAGCGGCAGGGCGAATACTCGAATGCGCCGCGCCCTGATATTATCTTGCTTGATCTCAACATGCCGAGAAAAAGCGGATTGGAAGTTTTGGTGGAATTGAAATCGAATCCTGAATTAAAGACCATTCCTGTCATTATTTATACCTCTTCCATCATCAAAGAAGATGTCCGGGCGGCATACGACAATTATGCTAATAGCTATATCAGAAAATCGGTCGATTTTGACGACTGTATTCGAATCGCGAAATCGATTAAGGACTTTTGGTTTACTTCTTCCATTCTAACCGAGCCCTGATCAAATCATGACTTCATCCAAAATTCATATTTTACTGATTGAAGATAACGAGACGGATGCCTTGCTGGTGCAAAGTGATTTGCAGCAGGCAATGGGCGATCAGATCACTTTGGTTCATACCGAACGGCTAAACTCCGCGCTTGAATTGATCCGCCAGCATTCGTTCGATTTGATTCTGTCGGATCTGACCTTGCCGGATAGCGATGGCATTACGACGATCAATCGGCTGCGTGAACACGCAGCGAGCATACCGATTGCAGTTTTGTCGTTTCGCAATGATGAGAAACTCGCCATCAAAGCGATCAAAGCGGGGGCTCAGGATTATCTGGTCAAGGGCAGCTTGACCGAAGGCGTTTTGGCGCGCGTTATCCGCTATTCGATCGAGCGGAAGCGCATTGAAGAAAGCAGCAGAAAAGCGCAAAGACGATTCCAGACTGTTTTTGAGAAAGCGCCGCTTGGCATCGCCCTGATCAATTTGCAGACGGGAAAATATTACGATGTGAACCCCATGTATGCCTGTATCGCCGGCAGAAGCGTGGATCAGCTGCTGAGCCTCCATCAAACGGACATTATTCATCCTGAAGATGTTTCATCTTATCAAAAGGATATTGAACTTTTTATGCGTCATCAGCCGCATGACAGTAAAATAGTGAAAAGGGTGCTGCGCCCGGATTTGTCCATCATATGGATCGAGATGTCGCTGGTGCCGTTTGAAACCATGAATAGCCATGAAGTCTGTCACTTATGCATGATCGAAGACATTACGGAACGCAAGCGGATGATTGAGAATTTACGTCATCTGACAACACATCTGCAAGATGTCAGGGAAGAGGAACGAACCCGGATAGGCCGCGAAATCCACGATGTGTTGGGTGGAACATTGACGGTTCTGAAAATGGATCTGGATTGGCTGTCGAAAAAGATCACCGCGGATCCGATGCATGAGCGGGTAAAGTCGCTGTATGACTTAACCGGGGAAGCGATCGAGACCGCCCGCCGGGTGTCGGTGAATCTGCGCCCCAATGTGCTGGACAATCTCGGACTGTATGGTGCGATTGAGTGGCTGGTGCGTGAATTTGAACAACGTACGAACATTAAATGCTACTTGGAATCGGTGATATCGGCCATATCTTGCAGTAACAAGAACTTTGAAACCAGTATTTTTAGAATTATTCAGGAGATATTTATCAATATAACCCGGCATTCGCAGGCCACGCGAGTGGATATCGAGCTCATCGAAGATGATAGCGACATTGTGATTACCATTAAGGACAACGGCGTCGGTATAACGCAATCACAGTTGTTGAATCCCGAATCATTTGGAATTATTGGCATGAAAGAAAGAACGCAACAATTCGGCGGCAAGCTTGAAATTTCCGGTAAACCCTTTATGGGCAGCGTGGTGACATTAAAAATACCGCTCACCATTGCGGTAACAAACATCGGGGAATTAGTCCATGATTAACGTTCTGATTGCGGACGATCATGCGTTATTTCGTGATGGCCTGAAAAGGATATTTAACGAAACGGATGATATCAATGTGGTTGCCGAGGCTATCGACGGCAAGGATATTCTCAAGAAGGCGCGCGAGTTTAACTGGGATATCGCGCTGCTGGATATCAACCTGCCCGATATCAACGGCCTGGATATACTGAAACGGATATTATCGGCCAATGCTTCGTCGTGTGTTCTGGTTCTCAGCATGTATCCGGAAGAGGAATATGCGATCCGGGCTATTCGTTCCGGCGCTTCCGGCTATTTGACCAAAGACAGTCCGACCGATCAGTTGATTACCGTGATTCGCCGCCTGGCGAAGGGCGGAAAGTACGTCAATCCGGAATTGGCCGAAAAACTGTTGTTCAATCCGGTCATGGAATCGGATAAATTAACGCACACCACATTCTCCGACCGGGAATTTCATGTTTTTAAACTGATCGTCGCCGGAGAATCGTTAACATCGATCGCCAATAAACTGGCGCTCAGTGTCAAAACGGTCAGCACCTACCGTTCGCGTATTCTGGAAAAGATGAATATGAAAAATAATGCGCAACTGGTTCGTTATGCCATTCAACACCGCCTGGTCGAATGATTCACTGAACCGGTCAGATTCTGTGCGCGAAGTGGTCGAAAACCAGCCGCTTGAGCAGCGCCAGTTTGCCGTGAAAGAAATGTTCCGCGCCGGGTACGATTAAAACCGGTTGCATTGCCGCTTCCGCCCAGCCTAAGACCGCTTCGGGCAATACCACATCGTCTTTATCGCCGTGTATGATCAACGTGTACCGTGCCGTTTCCGGTACCGGTGGTGCTCGCAGATTAACCACCGATGGTGCGACCAGCAGCAGAAACTCGGGCGCCAGTTTCTCCGCTGCGTGCAACTGCACTGCGCCACCGAACGAAAATCCCGCCAGCAGCAGCGGAATATTCGTGATCTGATGGCTGAATT
>JAFEEV010000327.1 GCA_018240935.1 Pseudomonadota bacterium | reverse complement strand
GTAGTCGAGTACCTTCCGGGTTGCAATAAACGGCCGCCGGAAAATTGCAACCGGATGCTTGACCTTCCAATGATGGCAAGGTTTAGTATTTGGACTCCTTTAACAAATGACTGAGGAGCCGGATATGAAAAACCATTTGCATCATCAAGAACAATCACTAAACAAAACTGCGTTAATCGCTACTCTGCATTGTTTATCGGGTTGCGCCATCGGCGAGGTAGCCGGTATGGTCATTGGAACAACCTTGCAATGGAGCAATGCGGAAACAATCGTTCTGGCAACCGGACTCGCTTTTCTGTCCGGTTATACGCTTACTATGCTACCCATTCTGCGGGCCGGCTATCCGCTCCGGGCAGCACTGAAAATTGCACTCGCCGCGGATACTGCCTCGATCGCTATCATGGAAATCACCGATAATCTGATGATGGCGATCATTCCGGGGGCGATGGCGGCACCGCTTGATTCGGTGTTATTCTGGGGCAGTCTCTTCACGGCGCTGGTAATCGCCGGCACCGCCGCTTTTCCGCTAAACCGCTGGCTGATTGCACGTGGACGCGGCCATGCGCTGGCGCACTGTTATCATTGAGAGGATAAAATGAACATCGGACAAGCAGCAAGCGCTTCCGGCGTATCGGCAAGAATGATCCGTCATTACGAGGCGGCCGGGCTTATTCCTAAAGCGGCGCGCGCTTATTCCGGCTATCGCCGTTATGATGAGCGCGATATACACACGTTGCGCTTCATACGCCGGGCGCGGATTGCCGGTTTCAGCACGGCGCAAATCAAAAAGCTGCTGTTGCTGTGGCAAGACCGGCAACGACCGGCACGAGAAGTGAAACAACTGGCAGCCGCACACTTGAGCGATCTGCAAACACGCATCGCCGAGCTGGAATCGATTGCGCACGCATTAACACAACTGATCGCGCATTGCCACGGCGACGAACGTCCGCAATGCCCAATCCTTGACAATCTGGCCGGTAACGGCACCGCCCATGAATGATCACATGATAAGGAGAATTTCGATGGCAGCACTGACACGCTTATTTATTTCAGCAATCTTCTGCTTATTGACCGCAGCGGCGATCGCCGACGGCGATCATCATGCCGGTGGCTTCGATCAGGATAAACTCGGCAAGGTGCATTTCCCGGTTTCCTGCACACCCGCCGCGCGGGAGCAATTCAACCAGGCAGTCGCGATGCTGCATTCGTTCTGGTACGACGAAGCGGAAAAAACTTTCCGCCAGGTCACTGTCACCGATCCCAAATGCGCCATGGGTTATTGGGGTATCGCCATGAGTCTTTATCAGCAATTATGGGCGACGACACCGTCCGCCTCGGAATTGCAACAAGGGCGCAGCGCGATCGCGCAAGCAAAGGCCTTAACCGTTCAGACCGCGCGTGAAAAAGCCTATCTGAATGCCGTAGCAACCTTATATCCGCTGCATGACAGCAACGATTACAGCAGCCGGAAGCTGATGTACGAACAAGCGATGAAACGCATCGCCATGGAATTCCCCGATGATCATGAAGCCGCGGTGTTTTATGCGTTGGCGCTGATTTCGAATGCAGCGCCGGACGACAAAACTTTCGCTAAGCAAAAACAAGCGTTGCAATTGCTGCAACGTGTCTTAAAAGATGAGCCGCAGCACCCCGGCGTCGCACACTACATCATCCACAGCAGCGATTACCCCGAACTGGCGCAACTCGGACTCGACGCCGCCCGGGCGTATACGCAAATCGCACCGGCTGTGCCGCACGCGCTGCACATGCCGTCGCATATCTTTATTCGCCTGGGGCAATGGCAGGATGCGGCGCAATCCAATCTGGCGGCGGACCAGGCCGCGCAGGAACACGCCCGGCAGCATGCGTCCGGCAATAGCTGGGATCAACGCTTTCACTTCATGGACTATCTGCTGTACGCCTATTTGCAACTGGGCGAAACGGGCAAAGCCTGGGACATCGTGCGGCAAGTGCAGGCCATCGGCAGCGTGCAACCGTCCAATACCACGGTTGCCTACGCCTACGCCGCCATCCCGGCGCGCTATACGGTCGAACGCGGCGATTGGCGTGAAGCGGCAAAACTGCGTCTCCACCCGGCGGATTTCCCTTGGCAGCAATTCGGCTGGTGCGAGGCGATCGTCCATTTTGCCAGAGGCGTAGGCGCGGCTAGAACCGGCAACGTCATCGACGCGGAAAACAGCCTGAAACGCCTGGAAACATTGCGCGACCTCGATCGCTCGGCGCATAAGGATTACACCGCCGGTCAAATCGACATTCAGCGCCTGGCTGTCGCCGCCTGGATCGCGGCTGCCGGGAATCGAACCGAAGAAGCCTTGCAACTGATGCGCGCATCCGCCGATTTGGAAGATGCCACCGAAAAAGACAACGTCACTCCCGGCGCCATCATTCCGGCGCGGGAATTGCTCGGCGAATTGCTGCTGACACTGAACCAACCGGCAGCCGCGTTGCAAGAACTGGAAGCCTCGCTGCAACGCACCCCGAACCGCCGCAATGCGCTTGATCGCGCGGCGCAAGCGGCCAAGGAAGCTGGCAATCAAGTCAAAGCCAATTATTATGATGAGCAGCGCCGCAAGTTAGAAACACTTCATCAATAATCCAGCGATGAGAATTTCTGAGGATTTTCTTTGTAAACGCCGGGAATTGTTTATAATAAAAATTATGAAAGCACGCAATTACAAATGGTTGTTGGTTTTTTTCATGCTGTGGCTGCCGCTGCAAGGCGCTGCTGCGGCTATTTTGTCGGTCTGTGCGCAGGAAAAAAATTCCAGCCGTCCTGTTGAAAAATCAGCAGTCACCATTGACAACCATCACCATGAAGGCTGTCAAAAGCAAGCTGCTGACAACAGCACTCATCATGTATTGGCCAGCCTGCCGTGCGATGATACTTCGTGCGATGCATACAGCAATACGCCGATTCCGTCAGATCAAACGGTGCTGGCATTACCGATCCCCGCACTTGCTATCCTTTCACTGATTTCCGGCTTTGTCTCGTTTGTGCCGGAACAGCCGCATCACCCGCCGCTGCTGATCTCCCTGTAAAAATCCGCCTGTCACTCAGGCAAAACTTTCACCTGTATTTTTTCCGCACCGCGTGGTGCCGAGTTGCGGGTGTAAAGTCCACAAACCATCAGTATGACCTGTTCGTTACGGGCGGGTCGGCTGGGTCAATCGGTTATCGATCAGGAGATTAGCATGTTCCTTTTACTGGTTATCAAAACTCGGCAACAGAAGCAAGAATACACCGGGAGGCGGCAGTGAGCCGCGCGAAGATGATCATGGTCGCATGGATGGCGATCATGAT